>JBHWTG010000150.1:0-4645 GCA_043427735.1 Tsuneonella sp.
ATGTGCCCCCGCGGTGCCGGACAGCAAAACGAGCTTCAAGGTTGCGGAAACCGACATTTGTGTAACCCCCATGACAATGCGGCTCTTTAAGGAGCACTCGCTCCGCGCGCGCAATATTATCTGTTGGGGCGCTCATAACCGGGCCGCAATCGCACCTCGCAGCGTGACGTTTTGGCCACTCCGATGCAGCCCATCTGGACAACCCGCCGGGCATCGGCGACGGTGGGCGGGCAACCGGAGAGCAGCTGCATGAACTTCCGCGCCAACGACCGTGTCTCGATCGAGCTGGAGGAAGACGGCGTCGCGCAAGTGCGCCTGATCCGCGCCGATAAACTCAACGCGCTCGATGGCGAGATGTTCGACCGCCTGATCGAGGCGGGTCAGGCGCTGCAGAACCTGAAAGGCCTGCGCGCGGTGGTGCTCGCCGGCGAGGGCCGGGCGTTCTGCGCGGGCCTCGATCTCGCCAGCTTCGGCCGCCAGCGGGCCGACGAACCGCCGCTGACCGAGCGCACCTTCGGCAACGCCAACCGCGCGCAGCAGGTGGCGATGCAGTGGCGCAAGCTGCCGGTCCCGGTGATCGCCGCGGTGCACGGGGTGTGCTTCGGCGGCGGCTTGCAGATCGCCAGCGGGGCGGACGTGCGGGTGGTCGCGCCCGACACCCGTCTGGCGGTGATGGAGATGCGCTGGGGCCTGGTGCCCGACATGGGCGGGATCGCGCTGTGGCGCGGCCTCGTGCGCGACGACGTGCTGCGCGAGCTGACCTTTACCAACCGCGAGTTCACCGGCGCCGAGGCGCTGGCGCTGGGCCTCGCCACATATGTCGAGGACGATCCGCTTTCGCGCGCGGTCGCGATCGCGCGCACGATCGCCGATCGCAACCCGCACGCGATGCGCGGCGCCAAGCGGCTGCTGAACGCGATGGCCGACAAGAACACCGCCGATCTCCTGATGGAAGAAAGCCTCGAGCAGCACCAGTTGCTCGGCTCGCGGAACCAGCGGGAAGCGGTGATGGCCGGGATGGAGAAGCGCAAGGCTCGCTACGAGGACGTCTGACGAGAGCACCGACGGGCAGGGGGCCGACCGGCGAGGGCGTTCACCCGAAGATCGCGGCTGCCTGCATCCCCGCGAGCACCTGCTCGCCGCTCGCGTTCCACAGGCGCAGCCGCTCGCTCGAATAGCCGTGATCCGCGTGATCGCTCGCAGCTTCCGCCAGGAACCAGCCGTCGCGCGTGCGCGCCTCGGGGTCGAGCAGGTTGAAGCTCCAGTTGATCGACGAGAGCGGCCCCTGTCGGCGCATCGCGCGCATCGATCCGGGCGGCAGCGCGTCGCCCAGCACGATTGCCTCGGTGACTGGATCGAGCCCGGCGCGGTCCTTGAGTCGCACCCACCGCCGCACCAGCGGCGCGCCCGGTCCACGCTCGTCCTGCGCGCGGCGGATCTCGAGGTTCTGGGTGAAGTAATTGGCTGGACTGGGGAGCGCCTCGCACTCTTCGGGCGCGCCGGGCCACGGCTCCGCCCTCGCCGCCGGATGCAGCGCGTTCGGCTCGCGGCCGTCGCCGAACAGGAGGAGCGCGGTCAGAGCGAGCTTGCCGTCGCTGGCGATGTCGCTGCGCACTTGCGTGACGTTGCGGCCCCGGCGGACGATCTCGACCGCGAACGAGAGGTTTTCGCCCACCGGCGCAACGAACCCGATCTGCGCGGCACGGAACGGCGGCAGCTCGGGCAGCGCCTTGCGCGCGGCGACCAGCGCCAGCGCGGCCGAGGCGCCGCCGAACAGGGTGCGGCCCTGCATCCACTGTTCGGCGCCCGGGAGGGTCACGGGGCGGGTGTCGGCCGGCACGGCATCGACGAGATTGGCGAAGCGCATAGGGCGCGCTCCATAGCGGACTGGAACCGTTGCGCCAGCGTCGTTCGCAATTGCCAGCCGCGCGGCGAGCCGCTAGGGCGCCGCTTCCTCCACGCAAGTGGGGGCGAGGCCCGATGGCGGAGTGGTTACGCACCGGACTGCAAATCCGTTTACGCCGGTTCGATTCCGGCTCGGGCCTCCAGCTTTGCGCAGCTCCCGGATTGCGGCCCCGCCGCTTCGCCGATAAGGGCCGCACGAAGTGCCGCTTTAGCTCAGTTGGTAGAGCACATCATTCGTAATGATGGGGTCACAGGTTCGAGTCCTGTAAGCGGCACCACCTGGCACCTTCACGAGCGGCCGGCGGCTACTCTTCGCGCTTGGCCCACTCGCGGTTGAGGCCGAGCGCGGCGAGCGTGCAGACGACGCCCGACAGCAGGTAGATGCCCACCGCCCATAGGCCCAGGTTGGCTGCCAGGAACAGCGCCACCAGCGGGGCGAAGCCGGCGCCGATGAACCATGCCGAGTTGGAGACGATCGCCGCCCCGGTGTAGCGGTAATAGGGCCGGAAGCTGCCGTTCACCACGCCCGACGACTGGCCGAACGCGAGCCCGAGGAGAATGAACCCGCTGATCATGTAGAACGTCTCGCCCAGCGGGCCCGCGCCGAGCAGTTGCGGGGCGAACCCGCTGAACACGCCGATGAGCAGGGCCGACACGCCGAGCACCGCGCGGCGCCCGGTGCGGTCGGCGATCAGGCCCGAGGCCAGCACCGCCAGCCCACAGACCGCAGCGCCGGCCGCCTCGAGCGTCAGGAAGCGCAGCGGATCCTGCTCTTCATAAAGGTTGACCCACGACAGCGGGAACACCGCCATGAGATGGAACAGCGCGAAGCTGGCCAGCGGGGCGAACGCGCCGAGCAGGATCGTGCGCCACTCGGCGAACAGCGTCTCGAACGGCGGCGAAGGCTGCAGCTCGCCCGATTCGAACAGCCGCACGAACTCCGGCGTCGCGACGAGGCGCAGGCGCGCGAAGAGCGCCACCACGTTGATCGCCAGCGCGACGAAGAACGGATAGCGCCAGCCCCACTGGAGGAAATCGGCCGGGGTGAGAATGGCGAGGAAGTAGGCGAACAGCACGCTCGCCATGAACAGCCCGATCGGCGCGCCGAGCTGGGGGATCATGGCGTACCAGCCGCGCTTGCTCCGCGGCGCGTTGAGCGCCAGCAGCGCTGGCAGCCCGTCCCACGCGCCGCCCAGCGCGATGCCCTGGCACAGGCGGAAGAAGCCCAGCAGCCAGGCGCTGAGCGCGCCGACCTGCGCGTGGCTCGGCAAGAGCGCGATCGCCATCGTCGAGCCGCCCAGCAGGAACATCGCGATGGTCAGCTTGACCCCGCGCCCGTGCCGCCGATCGATCAGGGTGAACAGCAGTGTGCCGATCGGCCGGCCGATGAACGCGAGGCTGAACAGCGCGAACGAATAGAGCGTGGCGGTGAGCGGATCCGCGTAGGGGAACACCCACGTCGGGAATACCAGCACCGCAGCGATCGCGTAGACGAAGAAGTCGAAGAACTCGCCCGTCCGGCCGATGATCACGCCGATCGCGATCTCGCCCGGGCGAACCCCGGTGTGGCGGGTGTTGACAACCTGCGCATCGCGCTCGAGCGGCTGCGAGCTCGCCGGCATTTCAGTCGAATTCATGGCTGCGTGTTGTCTCCGGCCGGGAGCAATGGCAATAGCGGATCGGCGGCGGGCGAGCTTTGACACAGGTCAAAACGGTTCGCCGAAGGTGCTCGTATGGCGGCGCAAGTCGAAGGCCGCACGGCCGGTCGGGCGTTGGATTGGTGGCGGCAGGCGAATGATTCGAACGAGTGAGTGGCAGTCGCGCTGCCTCGGCATCGCGGCGGCGGTAGTGTTCGCGCTGCTGCTGGCGGGGTGCGATCGGGCGGTGCTCGATCCTGCCGGCGACGTCGCGCGCGAGCAACGCAACCTGATCTACATCTCGACCGCGCTGATGCTGCTGATCATCGCGCCTGTGATGGTGCTGATCGTCGTCTTCGCCTGGCGCTACCGTAAGGGCAAGGGCGGCACCTACGATCCCGAGTTCGATCATTCGACCGCGCTCGAGCTGCTGATCTGGTCGGCCCCGCTGATGATCATCATCGCGCTTGGCGCGCTGACCTGGTCGAGCACCCATCTGCTCGACCCGTTCCGCCCGCGCGATCAGGCCGCGCGGCTGATCGACCCGACCGCGCCGCACGCCGAGCCGCTCCGCGTCCAGGTCGTGTCGATGGACTGGAAGTGGCTGTTCATCTACCCCGAGCAAGGCATCGCCACGGTCAACGAGCTCGCTCTTCCGGTCGGCCGGCAGGTGCGCTTCGACCTCACCTCGACCAACATGATGAACACCTTCTACGCGCCGACGCTGGCGGGGATGATCTACACCATGCCGGGGATGCAGAGCTCGCTTCACGCGGTGCTCGAGCGGCCGGTCGAATCGTTCGGCTTGTCGGCGAACTACAGCGGCGCGGGGTTCAGCGACATGCGCTTCAAGCTGCGGGGGCTCGAACAGGCGCAGTTCGAGCGCTGGGTGGCGGGGGCGCAGGGCAGCGGGCGCGCGCTCGATCTCGCCTCGTACCAGCGGCTGTCGGTGCCGAGCGAGAAAGTGCCGGCGATGTATTTCGGACGGGTCGACGCCGACCTCTACCGGCGCATCCTCGAACGGTGCGTCGAGCCGGGCACGCCGTGCATGACCGAGATCATGGCGCGCGACCGCGCCGCCGGGGGCGGGCATCCGCATAGTG
>JBHWTG010000151.1:0-8161 GCA_043427735.1 Tsuneonella sp.
CCGGCCGCCGCCCCCGCCGCCATTCCGCTGCCGCCGATGGTGCCCGAAGCGGTGGGGGCCGTCGGGGTGGCGATAGCCGCCGCGGCGGAAGAGGCGCGGCTGGAGGCCGCCGAGCGCGACGATCTCACCCGCATCAAGGGCCTCGGGCCCCGGCTGGCCGCGACGCTCGCGGAGCTGGGGGTCACCTCGTTCGCGCAGATCGCCGCGTGGGACGACGCCGAGATCGACCGGGTCGATGCGCGGCTCGGCCGGTTTCAGGGGCGCATCCGGCGCGACGCGTGGGTCGAGCAGGCGCGGCTGCTGGCCGAAGGCGACCGCGCGGCGTTCGAGGCCCGGTTCGGCGCGCAATAGCGGGCCGCCCGGCAGCCGGAAGGCAGCGGGAACCCGCGGCCCGGTGAAAGGTTAATCGCCAAATCGGGATCGCGTCCCAGCGGAGTCCACTCACGATGTCCCAGCAATGCGTGCTCGTCGCCGAAGACGAGATGATTATCGGTGTCGACCTGTGCGACACGGTCGAGGAGGCCGGGTTTGAGGTCGCGGGCCCATTCGATACCGCCAGCTCGGCGATCGACGCGCTCGGGCGGCGCAAGCCCGACCTGGCGATCCTCGACGTGCGGCTCGACGATGGCGAGGTCTATCCGCTCGCCGACGCGCTGATCGCGGCCAACGTGCCGGTGATCTTCCATTCGGGCGAGGTGACCCCGAGCGAGGTCAGCGGCCGCTATCCCGCGGCGCACGCGCTGGCCAAGCCCTGCCCGCCGAACCAGATCATCGAGACGATGCGTGAGGCGCTCGCCGCCGCCTGAGCGCCGCGCCCCCCTTGCACCCACGGCGCGGCCCTGCAAAGGCGCGCGGCATGACTTCATTCGACTGGCAGGATCCGTTCGGGCTTGAGGCGCAGCTCACCGAGGACGAGCGGATGATCCGCGAGGCCGCGCACGCCTTTGCGCAAGCCGAGCTCCAACCCCGGGTGATCGAGGCGTTCGAGAACGAGGCCGACGCGCCCGAGCTGTTCCCGTTGATGGGCCGCGCGGGCCTGCTCGGCGCGACGATTCCCGAGGAATACGGCGGCGCGGGCGCGGGCTACGTCGCCTACGGACTGATCGCGCGCGAGATCGAGCGGGTCGATTCGGGCTACCGGTCGATGGCGAGCGTGCAGTCGAGCCTCGTGATGTACCCGATCTTCGCCTACGGATCGGAGGAGCAGAAGCGCAAGTATCTGCCCGGCCTCGCCAGCGGCGAGCTGATTGGCTGCTTCGGCCTCACCGAGCCCGATGCCGGCTCCGATCCTGGCGGCATGCGCACTCACGCGAAGAAGGACGGCGAGGGTTATTCGCTGTCCGGCACCAAGACCTGGATCAGCAACGCGCCGTTCGCCGACGTGTTCGTGGTCTGGGCCAAGAGCGAGGCGCACGGCGGCGCGATCCGCGGGTTCGTGCTCGACAAGGGCATGGCCGGGCTGTCCGCCCCCCGGATCGAGAACAAGCTCAGCTTGCGCGCCAGCACCACCGGCATGATCGTGATGGACGAAGTCAAGGTTGGCGCCGACGCGCTGCTGCCCGAAGTTTCCGGGCTCAAGGGTCCGTTCGGCTGCCTCAACCGCGCGCGCTACGGGATCAGTTGGGGCGCGATGGGGGCGGCCGAGTTCTGCTTCCACGCCGCGCGCCAGTACGGGCTCGACCGCCAGCAGTTCGGCGTGCCGCTCGCTTCGAAGCAGCTCTACCAGCTGAAGCTCGCCGACATGATGAGCGAAATCGCGCTGGGCCTGCAGGCTTCGTTGCGGGTCGGGCGGCTGATGGACAAGCACAAGTTCGCGCCCGAGATGATCTCGATCGTCAAGCGCAACAACGTCGGCAAGGCGCTCCATATCGCGCGGCTGGCGCGCGACATGCACGGCGGCAACGGGATCAGCGGCGAATACCAGGTGATCCGCCACATGGTGAATCTCGAGACGGTCAACACCTACGAAGGCACGCACGATGTCCACGCGCTGATCCTGGGCCGCGCGATCACGGGGATCGCCGCGTTTTGATCCTCAACGTTCGCCCCTATTCATTTCCGATAATGGCACCCGGGCCAGTCCGATGAAGCTCCACGCCTACTTCCGCAGCTCGACCAGCTACCGCTTGCGGATCGCGCTCAACCTGAAGGGACTCGACTACGACATCGCGCCGGTGAACATCGTCGAGGGCGAGCACCGCGATGCGGCGTTCCTGTCGCACAATCCGTTCGCCGGGGTGCCGCTACTCGAGGCGGGCGGGCGCGACCGCGCGCAGTCGCTGGCGATCCTCGAATGGCTCGACGAGGCCTATCCCGACCGCCCGCTGCTGCCGCGCGAGGTCGAGGAGCGCTTCACCGCGCGCGAGCTCGCCTACGCCATCGCCACCGAGATCCACGCGGTGAACAACCTCTCGGTGCTGCAGTATCTGAAAACCGAGCTGGGGCACGACCAGGCGGCGATCGACACTTGGTATCGCCACTGGCTCACCAAGACGCTGGTGCCGGTCGAAGCGCGGCTGGCGCAGGCCGGCGCCGGCGATTTCCTGTTCGACGCGCCGGGGCTGTTCGAGGTCGTGCTGATCCCGCAAATGTACAACGCGCGGCGTTTCGCGCTCGACACCGCGACAATGCCGCACATCGAGCGGATCGAGGCCGCCTGCCTCGCCCTTCCCGCCTTCGCCAAGGCCCACCCCGACAACCAGCCGGACGCCCCCCAAGGATCATAGACCGCCCATGAAACTCGCCTCCCTCAAGCACGGCCGCGACGGCCGGCTGGTCGTCGTCTCCAGAGACCTCACGCGGTACTGCGCGGCGGACAACATCGCCCCCACGCTCCAGGCCGCGCTCGACGAATGGGAGCGCACCGCGCCGTACCTCGAGGCGCTCTACCGCGACGTCGAGCACAAGGCGGTGCCGTGCCAGCGCTTCCACGAGCACGACGCGGCGAGCCCGCTGCCGCGCGCCTACCAGTGGGCCGACGGCAGCGCGTATATCAACCACGTCGAACTGGTCCGCCAGGCGCGCGGCGCCCAGGTGCCCGCAAGCTTCTACCATGACCCGCTGATCTACCAGGGCGGGAGCGACGGCTTCCTCGCCCCCCGCGACCCGATCCCGCTGAAGGACGTGGCCTGGGGCTGCGACATGGAAGGCGAGATCGCGGCAATCGTCGACGACGTGCCGATGGGCGTCAGCCGCGAGGACGCGGCCGGGCACATCAAGCTGCTGATGCTGGTCAACGATGTCAGCTTGCGCGGCCTGATCCCGGGCGAGCTCGAAAAAGGCTTCGGGTTCTTCCAGTCGAAGCCCGCCAGCGCGTTCAGCCCGGTGGCGGTCACGCCCGACGAGCTCGGCGATGTGTGGGCCGGCAGCGTGATCGACCTGCCGCTGATGGTTGATTACAACGGCCAGCCGTTCGGCCGTGCGAACGCCGCGCGCGAAGCGACCTTCACCCTCGCCGACCTCGTCGCCCACGCGGCCAAGACCCGCAATCTGGGCGCCGGCTCGATCATCGGCTCGGGCACGGTCAGCAACAAGGGCGCCGACGGCGGCCCTGGCAGGCCGGTCAGCGAGGGCGGCGCGGGTTATTCGTGCATCGCCGAGATTCGCATGATCGAGACGATTCGCGACGGCAAGCCCGCGACCGCGTTCATGCAGCCCGGCGACACGGTCGCGGTCGAAATGCGCGATGCCCAGGGTCATTCGATCTTCGGCAAGATCGAGCAGGAGGTGGTCGCGGTCTGAGCGTCCTTCGAGACGGGCTTTCCGACTTCGGCTTCAAGCCCTCCTCAGGACGAACGGTTTTTCCTTACCCGTTCGTCCGGAGGAGCGAGGACGAAGTCCGAGTGTCTCGCAGGGCCGGCGCGGCATTGGGCTTGCGCTAGCGCGCTTTCGAAATCATGGTATCTCCCCAAGCAGGGAGAGCAGCATGACCGATCCGTTCGACCTCGCCGGCAAGGTCGCCGTCGTCACCGGCTCGTCGCGCGGGATCGGCCGCGCGATCGCCGAGCGGCTGGCGCAGCGCGGCGCGCGGGTGGTGATCTCCAGCCGCAAGCAGGATGCCTGCGAGGACGTGGCAGGTTCAATCAATGGTGCGCACGGCAGCGGCCGCGCGATTGCCATCGCCGCGAGCATCTCGTCGAAGGAGGCACTCGAGGAACTGGCCCAGCGCACGCGCGCCGAACTCGGCCCGATCGACATCCTCGTCTGCAACGCGGCGTCGAACCCGCACTACGGCTCGCTCGACACGATCGACGACGCGATGTTCCGCAAGACGCTCGACAACAACATTCTCTCCAATCACTGGCTGATCCAGCTCGCGCTGCCCGACATGCGTGCGAAGCGGGACGGAGCGATCGTGGTGGTGAGCTCGATCGGCGGCCTGCGCGGATCGGCGACGCTGGGCGCCTACACCATCACCAAGGCGGCCGACATCCAGCTGGTCCGCAACTATGCGGTCGAGAACGGCCGCCACGGCGTGCGCGTCAACGGCATCGCGCCAGGCCTGGTCAAGACCGATTTCGCCCGCGCGCTTTACGAGAATCCCGAGGCAGAAAAGGCGGCCGTCGCGCGCACCCCGATGGGTCGGCTCGGCGAGCCCGACGACATTGCAGGCGCCGCGGTGTTCCTCGCCTCGCCGGCGGCAAGCTGGATGACCGGGCAAACGATCGTGATCGATGGAGGTTCGACCGTTTGACCGGCCTTAGCAAAGTGCGAAAATTGCAATGTCATCCATTCTCGTCGCCCCGGGCTTGACCCGGGGCTCGGCTTCCTTGCCGACGGGAGCCGAAAGGAAGCCCTGGCCAGGAGCAAGTCCGGCCCGACGAGCGAGGGAATGGTCGATTGCGGGCTCGACGGTCGATCCATGGACCAACAGGAATTGGGGCCGGCGCCGGCGGCGCTTGCTCGTTTTCCGGAAAGCGGTATGCTCAATTCGGCAAGCCGCGCGAACGCGGCTGCGGGAGAGACATGAATGGCGTGGGATTTCGAGACCGATCCCGAGTTCCAGGCGAAGCTCGACTGGATGGAGCGCTTCGTTGAACAGAAAGTCGAGCCGCTCGGCCACCTCGGCATCCACCCGTATGATGTGAAGAACGAGCGCCGCAACGCGCTCGTCCGCCCGCTGCAGGAGGAGGTCAAGGACCGCGGCCTGTGGGCCTGCCATCTCGGCCCCGAGCTCGGCGGCCAGGGCTACGGCCAGGTCAAGCTCGGGCTGATGAACGAGATTATCGGCGGGGCGAGCTTCGCGCCGATCGTGTTCGGCTGCCAGGCGCCCGACACCGGCAACGCCGAGATCATCGCGCACTACGGCACGCCCGAGCAGAAGGAGCAGTATCTCGCGCCGCTGCTCGACAACCGCATCGTCAGCGCGTTCTCGATGACCGAGCCGCAGGGCGGCTCCGACCCGACCGCCTTTGTCACCCGCGCCGAGCAGGACGGCAATCACTGGAAGATCAACGGCGAGAAGTGGTTCTCGACCAACGGAAAGTGGGCCGACTTCCTGATCGTCATGGCGGTCACCGACCCGGACGCGCCGCGCCACGAACGGATGAGCATGTTCATCGTGCCGGTCGACACGCCCGGGGTCGAGATCGTGCGCAACGTCGGCGTCTACGGCCAGGCCGACGGCAGCGAGAGCTATGTCCGTTATACCGACGTGCGGGTGCCCGCCGATCACCTGCTGGGTGAGCGCGGCGGCGCATTCGCGATCTCGCAGACCAGGCTCGGCGGCGGGCGCGTGCACCACGCGATGCGCACCGTGGGCAATTGCAGGAAGCTGCTCGACAAGATGAGCCGCCGCGCGGTCAGCCGCACCACCCGCACCGGCACGCTGGCCGACTACCAGGCGGTGCAGTTCGACATCGCCGACAGCTACATCGAATTGGAGCAGTTCAAGCTGTTCGTGCTCAAGACCGCGTGGACGATCGACAAGTACCAGGACTACCGCCGCGTGCGGAAAGACATCGCCGCGATCAAGGCGCTGATGCCGAAAGTCTATGCCGACATCGCCAGGCGCTGCATCCACATCCACGGCTCGCTCGGCGTCTCCAACGAGATGCCGTTCGTCGGCAGCCTGATCGGCGCGCTGGTGATGGGCATCGCCGACGGCCCGACCGAAGTGCACAAGGTCACCGTCGCCCGGCAGCATCTCAAGGCCTACCGCGACGTGCACGATCCGGTGTTCCCCGACTACTCGCTCATCACCCGCCGGCAGCTGGCGATGGAGCTGTATCCCGATCCGGTCGGCGAGATCGCCGACGCGGCGGAGATCGTGGCGTGAGCGACATCGGTGTGCCACCGCTGCGACGCGCGACGCGCGTCGCATACGGCTTCGGCTCGATCGCCGACGGCATCAAGAGCGCGGCGTTCAGCACGTACCTGCTGCTCTATTTCAACCAGGTGCTCGGCGTGCCCGCGGCGATCGTCTCCACCGCGATCGCGCTGACGCTGGCGGTCGACGCGATCGCCGACCCGCTGATCGGGCGCGTCTCGGACCTCACTCGCTCGCGGCTCGGCCGGCGGCATCCCTACATCTTCGGCGCGGCCGCCCCAGCGGCGCTGTTCTTCGCGTTGGTCTGGTTCCCCCCGGCGGGCCTGAGCTACATGATGATGGGGGTGTGGATCTTCGCCATGGCCTCGCTCGCGCGCGCCGCGATGAGCGCCTATCAGGTGCCCGCGAACGCGCTCGGCAGCGAGCTGACGCAGGACTATGCCGAGCGCACCAGGCTCTACGGGCTGCGCTACTGGTTCGCCTACGCCGGCACGTTCGCCTTCGCGGCGTTCGCGCTGACGTTCTTCTTCGTGGCCACGCCCGAGTATCCGCGCGGCCAGCTCAATCCGGCGGGCTACGTTCCCTTCGCGTTGACCGGAGCGGCGCTGATCCTGGTCAGCATCTTCGTGTGCGGCTGGGGCACCCGCTCGCGCATTCCGCACATCCGCCAGGCCGACGACCGCCCGACGGTCCCGGGAATGCTCGCGCACCTCAAGGAAATGGTCTCGGCGTTCCGCAACCGCGCGTTCCTGACGATCTTCGGGTTCGCGATTTTCAAGTGGACCGCGATCGGGCTCTACGGCGCGACCTCGCTTTACTTCGGCACGTACGTTTTCCAGCTCAGTTCGGGCGAGCTGGCGCTGCTGACGCTCGACGGGTTCGTCGCCGTCACCATCGCGCTGCCGCTCGCGCCGGTGTTCACCCGCTGGTGGGGCAAGCGCAACGCCGCGCTCTACCTTGCGCTGTTCGGAGTGATCCTCGGCACCAGCCCGCTGACGCTGACCTATTTCGACCTGTTCTTCGAGCCCGGGCATCCGCTGCTGCTGCCGACGCTGCTACTGGTCGGGGCGATCTACGGAGCGATGGTGGCGATCTCGCTGATGACCGCGAGCTCCATGCTCGCCGATGTGGTCGAGGACGATGCGGTGCGCTCGGGCGGACACAACGCGGGCATCTATTTTTCGGCCGCGAGCTTCTCCGCCCAATGCGCCAGCGGGCTTGGTATCCTCGCCGCCGGGATCGTGCTCGAAACCTCGAACTTCCCTGCCGGGGTCGATCCTGCCCGAGTGACCGCGGCGATGACCGACAGCCTGATCGCGCATTACGTGCCGATGGTCGTCGGCCTGTGGGCGATCGGCTGCGCGATCATCTGGTTCTACCCGATCACCCAGGCAAAACATCTTGCCAACCTCGCCCGCTTGCGCGCACGCGAGGCGGAAGCCAAAAGCCGAGACGTTCAGGACGCGCCGCTCGGCGCGCCGGCCAGATAGCCCTGGCGAGACAGAGGAGAGAGACGATGGCGACCCTGGCCGAACCGCGACAAGCGGCCACCGACGACGAGGCCTTCCGCGAGGAGGTGCGCGCGTTTCTCACCGAGCATTTCCCGCCCGAGCTCAAGGGCAGGAACAACGCGCTCGCCACCGTCGAGGGGCCGACCCGCGAGAGCCCGGCCGAAAGGGCCTGGCGCGAGGCGATGGGCGCGAAAGGCTGGGGCGTGCCGACCTGGCCGAAGGAATACGGCGGCGGCGGGCTCGACAAGAGGCAGGCGCGCATCCTGCACGAGGAGATGGCCCGCGCCGGAGCCTACAATCCCATCGGCGGCATGGGGGTAATGATGTTCGGCCCCACCCTGCTCGAATACGGCAGCGAGGAGCAGAAGCGCGAGCACACTTT
>JBHWTG010000152.1:0-3966 GCA_043427735.1 Tsuneonella sp.
CTTCTGCGGCCGCGCGGCTGCTGCTGCGGCAGGCCGGAGCGCTCGACGGCGCGGGCGCGATCGCGCTCGCCGCGCACCCGCGCGTGCTCGCGCTGCTCGATCCCGACTGGCTCGGCGAACTTTCCCGCCGGACCGGCCGCACCGTGCGGCCGCTGCCCGATCCGTCGCTTGCGATTACGGCGGGCCATGCCCAGATCGTGCCGCTGTGAGCACCGCTTCCCTCGCCGCCGGCCGCCCCTGCCCGATCTGCCGCAAGCCGCGGAGCAGCGCGCACGCGCCGTTCTGCTCGGCGCGCTGCAAGGACCGCGATCTGGCGCGGTGGTTCTCCGACGGGTACGCGGTGCCGGGCCCGCCGGCGGACCCCGAGGAGATCGATCGCGCGCTCGACTGAGGCCTTGCCAAGCCGCACGCGCGCCGCCATAGCGCCGCCTCGCCAACCGCGGCCCGCCCGACCGGCGCCCGCGCGCAGTGCCTGCCTCGGTAGCTCAGTTGGTAGAGCATGCGACTGAAAATCGCAGTGTCGGTGGTTCGAATCCGCCCCGAGGCACCACTTCCCTGATGTCGTAGAATCGGTTCACGCGGCGCGGGCGGCGAGGTCCGACTTGCCGGTGATCCAGCGGAGAAATTCCGCTTCGAGCGGGCAGAACGGGCTGCCATCGGGGTGCAGCACATCGTGGAACCACGGCTGCTCGCCGCGTGCGATCGCCTGGTTGTGGTCGGGGTCCCACGCGAGGTGCGTCTGGGTTCGTCCGGCCACGAGGCCCCAGTTGAACGCGCCGACGCCGTGCTCCTTGGCGATCGGCAGGACCCCGTGGAAGGTGCTGCCGGTCATCCGGGCCATGTATTCGGTGCACAGGATCGGGCGCTTGAACGCCTCGAGCCAGGCGATCCGCTGCGCGAACCGATCCGGCGCCTCGTAGTTGTGGAACGAGACAACGTCGGAACTGGCGAGCTGGATCCGCTGGATCGCGGACAGCCGGTGGCGCGCCGACCAGTCGCCGAGCCAGATCGCGCTGGTCAGCGGCTGCGAGGGGCGTGCCTCGCGCGCCCAGGCGAACGCGGCGCCGAGCAGCGGCGCCACCAGCGCGGCCTTTTCGGCCAGCACGCCGGGATCGCAGTTCGATACGTCCTGCCCGTTGTCGGGCTCGTTCCAGATGTCCCATGCGAGCACCCGCGGATCGCCGGCGAAGGCCCCGACTATCCCGACGACGTAGTCGCGCAGCCGCGCGTGCTGCGCCGGGTCCTTGAGCGCGGGCAGCCCGGGCGACTGCACCCAGCCCGAGTTGTGGACCCCCGGCGCGGGGCCGGGCTGCGAGCCGAGCCGCGGCTCGGGGTGCCAGCAGGAATCGAACAGCACCGGCATCGTGCGGATGCCGTGGCGGTGGGCCGCGGCGAGGTAGCGCTCGATCCGGCCGAGAAAGCCCGGCGCATCGTGCTGCCACAGCAGATCGTGGAGGTAGACCCGCGCGGCGTTCATCCCGAGCCCGGCCGCCCAGCCGAGCTCGCGCTCGATGGCGTCCTCGTCGAACGTGTCGGGCTGCCAGAACTCGAGCTGGTTGATGGCGTAGGACGGGGTGAAGTTGCACCCCACCAGCCACGGCTGGGCGGCGTGCCACCGACGCGCCGCCTCGGCGCTCCAACGGCCGCCCCTGGCGGCGCGCGCGGCGGCTAGCGAGCTGGCGTCCGATCGGCCCATTGCGATCTCCCGTCCGTGTGCTGCTGGGTAATCTAGCCGATTGCAGTTAAGCCATGCTGAAAGCCGCTGAATCCACAGGTTCAGGCTAACGCGCCCGCAAGCCTCCGCCGGCAGGGGCGCGCGGCACGTCGGGCGCGGGGCCCGCCGCGATTGCTTTCGCGGCCGCTTTTGCTATGGCGCCGGCTCACGCCCCGGCCCGCGCGGTTCGCCAACCCGCCGCCGGGGCCATTTCGTTTCGTCGCGCCCGAAAAGGAAGCTCGCGCATGACCTCCCGCCGCCGCCAGGTTTACGAAGGCAAGGCCAAGATCCTCTACGAGGGGCCCGAGCCGGGCACGCTGATCCAGTACTTCAAGGACGACGCGACCGCCTTCAACGCGCAGAAGAAGGGCACGATCAACGGCAAGGGGGTGATCAACAACCGCATCAGCGAATACGTCTTCACCCGCCTCGCGCACATCGGCATCCCGACGCACTTCATCCGCCGCCTCAACATGCGCGAGCAACTCGTGCGGCAGGTCGAGATCATCCCCATCGAGGTGATCGTGCGCAATGTCGCCGCCGGCTCGCTGTCGAAGCGGCTCGGGATCGAGGAAGGCGAGCCGCTGCCGCACACGCTGATCGAATACTGCTACAAGGACGACGCGCTCGGCGATCCGTTCGTCAGCGAGGAAGAGATCGCCTGCTTCAACTGGGCGAGCCACGAGGAGATGCAGGACATCTCGTCGATGGCGATCCGCATCAACGACTTCCTGTGCGGCATGTTCGCCGCGATCGGCATCCGCCTGGTCGATTTCAAGCTCGAGTTCGGGCGCATCTGGGACCAGGACTTCAGCCGCACGATCCTGGCCGACGAGATCAGCCCCGACGGCTGCCGGCTGTGGGACATGGTCACCGGCGAGAAGCTCGACAAGGATCGCTTCCGCCGCGATCTCGGCGGCGAGCAGGAGGCCTATCAGGAGGTCGCCCGCCGCCTGGGCCTGCTGCAGGACGACGGCGCCGGGCCCGGCGAAGTGTTCGACATGAGCGCCCACCGCTCGCGCCTGCGCACCCCGCCCAAGCCGAAGAAATAGTCCGGTTCAGGCGGCCAGCACGCGCTCGGGCTCGCGCTCGCGCACGATGGCGGTGCCGTAACGCTCGAACATCGCCGACAGGCAGCGGTCGTTGGCGTGTTCGGCCACATTCACGCGCCACAACGCGGAAAGCTGCGATCCGCCCCACGTGACCAGCGGGTCGGTCCACCCGCTGTGGCGAAAGCGCGTGCCCGCGAGCCGGCCCATGACATAGAGCCAGATGTCGTCCGCGGTGGGGCACAGCCGCCGCGCTTCGGCCATGTCGAGCACCCGGTGATCGAACCGGTCGAGCCGCAGCAGCATCCCGCCCACGCCGGTCGGGAAATGCCGAGGCGAGATGCCGGGCCCGGCAATATCGTGATCCCACAGGCGGTAGCCGAGCGGCGCGCCCATGGCATCGACGGCGACCCGGTGGACCCGGTGACACGGTATCTCGCCCGGTCGCTGGGCCGCGACGAGACGGGCGAGCCAGTCTGGCGGATACCAGGTGTCGTCGTCGCAGATCGCGACGTCGGCGTGCGGCAACTGACGCAGCGCGTGGACGTACTTGGTGTGCGAGCCGTGATCCTCGCACGGCACGATCCGCAGGCCGACCGCCTCGAGCTCGCGCACTTCGGCCGGAAGAAGCGGAAAGTCTGCGTGCCCAATCCACAGCAGGACCGCCTCCGGCCGCAGCTCCTGCAGGAGCAGACTGCGCAACGTGAGCGCCAGTGTCGCAAAGCGCGGCGCATGGGAGGTCAGCGATACGAACAGGCCTGCGCGGGCCGGAGGGGGCGGCCCCGCTCCCGGCCCGTAGACCTCATTCCATCCTGCCAACAGCGCTCGCCGGGCCTGCCATTCGCGCAAGGGGGAGGTTAGCAGTCCGCGCCGCAGCGGCGGCAGCGGGCCCCATTCGAGCCACATGGGCGCTCCTGTCTTGCGGGGTCGATGCCCTGGTTCGGCCCGCATTGGTGAGATGTGTTACGCGCTCATGACACGGGCCCATGCTGCCGCATCGGCGCGCGCGACGGCGTTCAAACGACGTAGCGCAGCGCCATTCCGCTCGGCCCGATGGCATAGGCGCAGTCGGGGATGTGGTCGCCGTCGACCTGCACCGGGCTGACGCAGCGGTCGAACTCGACCCGCCGCACGCTGCGGATGTCGGCGAGCCCGAGCCGCGCGAGCGGCAGGCGCAGCAGCGCGGCGGCCATGAACGAGATG
>JBHWTG010000153.1:0-3821 GCA_043427735.1 Tsuneonella sp.
TCTCTGCGATCATCGAGGGGCGCTATCGCGAAGGCGAGCTGCTCCCCTCGGTGCGCGCGTTCGCCGCGGAGCAGGGGGCCAACCCGCTGACCGTCGCCAAGGCCTATCAGCAGTTCCAGACGGACGGGCTGGTCGAGGTCCAGCGCGGGGTCGGCATGTACGTCGCGCCCGGCGCGGCCGAGCGGCTGAAGCGCGCCGAGCGCGCGCGGTTCCTCGACGAGGAATGGCCCGAGATCGCCGCGCGCATCGCGCGCCTCGGGATCGCTCCGGCCGAGCTGCTCGAGCGGGCGTAAGCCCCGGCTTTGCTCCATATCGGAGATTGCGCTCGCCCCCGTGCTCTGGCAGTCTTGCCGGAGGATCGGGCGTGTCGCACGCGGGAGGTTGTCACGGTGATCAGATCGGAACTGCTGCAGGCGATCGCCAAGGAAAATCCCGACCTCAGGGCCGAGGAGGTCGAGCAGGTGGTGGACATCTTCTTCGACGAGATCGCCAAGCGCCTCGCCGAAGGCGGCCGGGTCGAGCTGCGCGGGTTCGGCGCGTTCTCCACCCGCGAGCGCGGCGAGCGCAAGGGCCGCAACCCGCGCACCGGCGAGACGGTCGACGTGCCGGCGAAGAAAGTGCCCTATTTCAAGCCCGGCAAGGAAATGCGCAAGTCGCTCAACGAGGCGTAAGAGCCCCGCGGCTTTCAAATCGCCAATTCCGCGCTACAGCGCCGGGCACGCGGCGGGCGTGGCGGAATGGTAGACGTCGGGGACTTAAAATCCCCTGAGCTTTGCTCGTGCGGGTTCGAGTCCCGCCGCCCGCACCAGCGCCAGCGCGCACGACACCGACCGGGCCCGGCGATAACTCCGTATTTACCCCTAGCCTCCTACTTCCCGAGCCTAGACCGTTTTGCGGCTAGCTGAATGCTCGGCGGCTGGGTGCCGCCCTCATCTTTGGGGTGCGCGAATGGAGCAGGGGCGTATCGAGCCGACGCCGGGGGCGGGGCACACGGCGGGGCTCGAAGAGCGCGCGGCGCCGCGCTTCACGCTGCTCATCCGCGCGGCCAAGCTGGTCGCCCCGCAGGGTGAGTTCATCGCCGTCATCCGCGACGTCTCCGAAAGCGGCATCTCGCTGCGCGGGTTCCACCGGTTGCCGGGCGGCGCGCCGCTCGCGCTCGAGCTGCAGACGGGCGAGCGCCATCCGCTGGAGAAAGTGTGGGACCGCGGGTTCGAGGCGGGTTTCCGCTTCTGCGCGCCGGTCGACATCGTCCGCCTGATTGCCGAGGCCGGTCGCTATCCCAAGCGCCAGCTCCGGCTCAATCTCGGCTTCGCGGTCGAGCTCGCGCTGCTCGGCAGGCGTGCCCGCGGCGAGGTGGTCAACATCTCGCAGCAAGGCGCGGGGATCGTCTGCGACGAACTGCTCGCGATCGCCCAGCCGCTGCGGATCGTGTCGGACACGTTCCCGGAGGTCCGCGCGCGCGTGCGCTGGCGCAAGAACGGGCAGTACGGCGTCGCCTTCGACGATACCTTCAGCCTCGCCCAGCTCGCCCAGTTCGCCTGCGCGCTGCAGTGCCCGGAGCTACTGGCAGAGCCTGGCCGCGACCGCGCGCAGCGAAGCTGACGATCTTGCGGGCCGTGTTTACCCCCCGGTAACCAATCTCCTTCATTCCCCGGTCAGTTCGATTTGGGGGGCCCAGTGATCACCAACATGACCAGCAACATGACCGGCACCTCGGCGGAGATCTCGGTCGACGTCGCCATCATCGGCGCGGGCCCCGCCGGGCTCACCGCCGGATACCTGCTGACCAGGGCCGGCAAGACGGTCGCAATCATCGAGAAGGATCGTACGTACGTCGGCGGCATCAGCCGCACGGTCGAGCACGAAGGCTACCGCTTCGACATCGGCGGGCACCGGTTCTTCTCGAAAAGCCGGCAGGTCGTCGACCTGTGGAACGAGATCTTGCCCGACGACTTCATCCAGCGCCCGCGGATGAGCCGGATCTACTACGAGGGCAAGTTCTACAGCTACCCGCTGCGGGCGTTCGAGGCCCTTAACAACCTCGGCATCGTGCGCTCGGCCCTGTGCATGGCGAGCTTCGCCTGGGCCAAGCTGTTCCCGATCAAGCATGTAAGGAGCTTCGAGGACTGGACCAGCAACCAGTTCGGCAAGCGCCTCTATTCGATCTTCTTCAAGACCTACACCGAGAAGGTGTGGGGCATGCCGTGCGACGAGATGAGCGCCGACTGGGCCGCCCAGCGCATCAAGGGCCTCTCGCTGTGGGGCGCGGTGACCGACGGCCTCAAGCGCTCGCTCGGGCTCAACAGACGACCCAACGACGGGCAGGAGGTCAAAACCCTGCTCGAGACCTTCCGCTACCCCCGCCTCGGGCCCGGCATGATGTGGGACGCCGCGCGCGACAAGATCCTCGCCACCGGCAAGGGTCAGGTGCTGATGGGGCATGCCCTCAGGCAGCTCGCCGCCGACGGCAGCGGCGGCTGGCGTCTCTCGGCCGAAGGGCCGGAGGGCGAGGTGATGATCAAGGCCGCCCACGCGATCAGCAGCGCGCCGATGCGCGAGCTCGCCGCGCGGCTCCACCCGCTCTCCGCGAGCACGCTCAATGCGGGCGAGCTCAAATACCGCGACTTCCTGACGGTGGCGCTCAAGATCCGCTCGGACGACCTGTTCCCCGACAACTGGATCTACATTCACGACAGCAAGGTGAAGGTCGGCAGGGTGCAGAACTTCCGCTCGTGGAGCCCCGAGATGGTGCCCGACCCGTCGGTCGCCTGCGTCGGCCTCGAATATTTCTGCTTCGAAGGCGACGGGCTGTGGTCGATGGCCGACGACGATCTGGTCGCGCTCGCCGCGAGCGAGATGGAAATCCTCGGTCTGCTCGATCCCGCCGACGTGATCGGCGGCGCGGTGGTGCGCCAGGAAAAGGCCTACCCCGTCTACGACGAGGGCTACGCCGCCAACGTCGCCGCGATGCGCCGCGAGATCGAGGACGAGCACCCGACGCTGCACCTCGTCGGCCGCAACGGCATGCACCGCTACAACAACCAAGACCACGCGATGATGACCGCCATGCTGACAGTCGAGAACATCCTCGCCGGCCGGCGCCTCTACGACACCTGGTGCGTCAACGAGGACGCCGAGTATCACGAGGCGGGCGACGAGGGCGCCGAGCAGGCGATCCCGGCGCGCGAGACTCTGGCGCCGACGCCCGACCAGGCCGCCGCGCTGGCCTCGCTGCGCGAGGCTCCCAAGCGGGTCAAGCCCGGCCGCAAGGCCGCCTGAGCATCGGCCGGGGCGGTGCGGGGCATGTGTTGGTCAATCCTTAACCAGATTGGCCGACAACCCGCTGCGTCCGTGGGCGCGACGCGGATTTCGGGGGTCACGCGATGATTGCCAGAGTTGTCAGGATCGCCGACCTGCGCCTCGTGCGCTACGGCCTCGCCAGCGTCGGCGCGCTGGCGGTCGATCTCGGCAGTTTCCTTGCGCTGCTCGCGCTGGGCACGCCCGCTGCGGCCTCCTCGGCCCTCGCCTATGCGCTCGGCATCCTGGCACACTGGCTGCTGTCGAGCCGCGCGGTGTTCGTCGACACGGTGGCCGAGCGCGGCCCCGCGCGGACCCGGCAGAAAGCGCTGTTCGTCGGCTCGGCGATGATCGGGCTTGCATTGACCGCCGGCATCGTCGGCCTCGCCGACCTGTCCGGGGTCGACCCCCGCTTGGGCAAGCTCGCCGCGGTCGCGGTCAGCTTCGCGGTCACCTGGATGCTGCGGAACAAGGTCGTGTTCCGCCGCGGCGCGGGCGCACGGTGACCCTGTTCGTCGAAGTCT
>JBHWTG010000154.1:0-3838 GCA_043427735.1 Tsuneonella sp.
TTGTCGACCACATCGCCGAGGAAACCACCCTCACCGGCGGCGCCAGCCTGTGGCGCGCGCAGATGAGCGAGCACGACGATCCCTTCGCCCACCTCGCCCGCGCCCAACCCGCAAGGACGCTAACGCGCGGCCCCGGCTGGCAACGCGCGCTCACCACCGGCTACGACCCCGCTCCCGCCCGGGTGAAGGAAAACACCCGCAGCGCCGCGAGCTTCGCCGCCACGCCGCGCGGCGACATCGCGGTGGGCATGCGCGTATTCCACGACAAGTTCGGCTACGGCGAAGTGTTGGGCCAGGAAGGCAACAAGCTCGAGATCGAGTTCGAGGCGGCGGGGCGCAAGCGGGTGATCGACAGCTTTGTCCAGGTGGCTTGAGGGCTCAATCGGCGAAGCGGTAGGCGACCGTGAACCCGTGGTGGTCCGACAGGGTCGAGCCGTCGGGCTCGGTGCCGAAGGGCACGGCCGCGGCCACGGGAACCACCTTGCGTCCTCCCTCGATGACAAACTGGAGGTCGCGGGCGCGCCATCGGATCCACCGCGCGTCACCGCTCGCGCCGAAGCCGGCCGGTTCCCTTGTCATGACCGCGCGCAGCCCCTCGACCGGCGCGTTGCCGCCATTGATCGAGGCCACGGCGCGGTCGAGCACCGTGGTGCGGGCGGGCCACTGGCCGCGGTTGAAATCGCCGGCGATGACCATGGGCACCTCGCCCGCGCGCCTCGACAACACGGCCCGCAGGGCCTCGGCTTCGCGGGCGTAGGCGGCGTCGGCCTCCCGCGCCGGGATGCCCGACGCTCCGCGCGCGTTCATGTGGGTGGTGGCCACCGTAACCTTGCGCCCGCCGGGAAATGTGAGCGTCGCGAGGAGCACCCCTTTGGCCGCCAGGCAATCGTAACCGCCGCAGCTGCCCGCCGGGAACGAGTGCCGCTCGAGATTGCTCAACGGCACGTCCGACAGCAGGACGAGCCCGCTATCGAGCACCGTCCCCAGCGTTTCGCCGCGGTACCAGGTGCGCTTGTGCGCAACCTGCGCGGCGCTGTCGTCGCGGGCGAGCGGGCCGTGCGCGCGATAGCGATAGCCGGCGATCTCCCCGATGGCCTTCGCCTCGTCGACGAAGGCTTCCTGAAGCACGACCACCGTCGGTTGCCGGCCCGCCGCGCGCATCTGTGCGAGCCGTTCGCCGATCAGGCGAAGCGGCTCCGTGCGGCCGGTCGCCACGGGCCAGGGCAAGCCTTTCACGTTATAGGTGAGCACCGAAAAGTCGCCCGCGAGGGCTGGCGCCCGTGCGAGCACGGACGCGGCCACCGGGGCTGCGGTCGGCTGTGCGAAGGATACCGAGCCGAGCAACCCACCCAGGGCCAGCAACGTACGGGGGCGCAGCATCCGGCGGCGAACCAACGGCTTCGGCGTCTGGTGCAGTGGCTGTCGCAACCTGCTTTCCCCCGCGGTCGGTCGCCTCCCGCTAGCCGCAGTGTGTTGCACCGTGATGCCTGTTCCGAGTCAGCCGCGTTGCAAAACCGGCCGCGCTGCAACCGATCTGACTCATTCGAACCGCGGGGTCTTCGCCCGCGCCGTCATGCCCAGGTCACACATGGGCCGTAGCGCCCGGGCGTTGCCTCGTGGGAGTTTTCGATGGGACCCGTGCTGTTGTTGGCATCGAGCGCCGCGGCGGCGGCGGCGAGCGCGGCCCCCGCGGCGGAGGTGCGGCGCATACCCGCCGCCGAAGCGCGGCAGGGTGTCGCCTCCGACGGAACCTACATCTACGCGGTGGACGACAGCCGGATCGGCAAATACCGCATCGCCGACGGCGTGCGCGTGGCGCAATGGACCGGCGACCCGGCGCTCTTTCCGCACCTCAACAGTTGTTCGATCGAGCGGCGCGAACTGGTCTGCGCGTCGTCCAACTATCCGGCCCTGCCGCAAACCGGGAGCGTCGAGTATTTCGATGCCGCGACCTTGCGCCATTTGCGCTCGCGCAAGCTCGGCGAAACCGATGGCTCGCTGACGGCCCTCGATTTTCACAACGGCAGTTGGTGGGCGGTCTTCGCGCAGTACGACGGCAAGGGCGGTGCTCCCGGCAAGGACCACCGCTCGACCCGGGTGGTGCGCTACGACCGCGCGTTCCGCCCGCGCGCGCAGTGGCTGCTCCCCCCTCAATTGCTGGAGCGGATCCGGCCTTACAGCATCTCCGGGGCGAGTTGGGGGCCCGGCGGCAGGCTTGCCTTGTCGGGGCACGACCGGCCCGAGATTTATCTCGTCTCCTTGCCGGCGAACGAGCCGCTGCTCAGGCTCGAGCGCGTCCGACCGGTTGCCACCCGGGGGCAGGCGATCGCTTACGACCCGAAGAGGCGCCACGGCCTCTGGTCCATCTCCCGAAGCGAAAAGACGGCGGTTCTCAGCGATCTGCGCTGAAGCCCGCGGAAGGCGCGGCGCGAGCGGTCTGCGTGGAACCCCATGTGGCACCCGCCGTTTAGCCAGCAATGCCCGGCCTCGCTCTAGCTCTGCTCCAGCTTGCCGCCGCGCAGCCTGCCGCCCCGCCTCCCGACATCGAGCTCACCGCGCGCGTCCGTGCGCGGGAGGTCACGGTGCGCCAGGACGGGACGGCCGCGCTCGAATTGCGGGTCTCGCCGGGGGTCGCGCCGCCGGTCGAGGTGCGCCGCTCGGCGCCGGCCGGGGCGCAGAGCTATCGCAATCTTACGATCGACCTGCGGGCGGCGGCGCGCATCGCCGATCCGCTCGCTCCGCCACCACCACCGTCGCAACAGGGGACCACCGATGAAGTCACGCCGCCTTAGCTTGTCCGCCGCCGCTGCACTCGCCGCCGCGGCGATGCTGGCCCAGCCCGCCCATGCGCAGAACCGGCCCCGCACGCAGGTCAGCGGCAACAGCCCGGCGGTGGCGATCCTCAACGCGGTGCCGGCCGACCAGCAGCCCGACGTGGTGCTCGACATCCCCAACCTGTCGGTCGAATCGATCACGCTCGAGGTGCAGGGGCTGGAGGCGCACGTGGCGCTCGATGCGCGGCTGGCGAACCTGCTGCATCTCACAGCCGGGGCCGACGCGCGGCTCGATTCGGTCAAGCTCGACATCAAGGGCGTCCAGGCGCAGGCGGCGCTGATCGTCCGGCTCGACAATGTGCGGGCGATCATCGACCGTACGTTGCAGACGCTCGACAACAACCCGCAGATCATCACCCAGCTCACCGGAACGGTGGACAACGCGGTCAACGTGACCGGCGGGGTGGCCAACAACGCGCTGCGGACGGTCGGCGACCTCACGCAAGGGGTGCTGCGCTCGGGCGCGGTGCTCGACCTTGCCCGCAGCGGGCTCACCGTGGTGGGCGAGACCGCCGGCGCCGCGGGCGAGACGGTGCGGCGCCTGCGCGCCTCGGATGGCGCGATCTACGAGGTCGTCACCAACAGCGCGGGGCGCATCCTGCGCTCGGCGCGAACGGGTGGCTGAGGGGCGCCAAAAAACAACTTTCCTACAAGGCCGTTTCCGGGTTAGCCCGCAATCGGCTCT
Source organism: Tsuneonella sp. (assembly GCA_043427735.1). Lineage (GTDB taxonomy): Bacteria > Pseudomonadota > Alphaproteobacteria > Sphingomonadales > Sphingomonadaceae > Tsuneonella. The sequence continues at coordinate 3,520 of JBHWTG010000154.1, forward strand.
TTGACTTCGTTCGCCATGCGCCACGCCCTTCGCGCAGCGAATGCGCGCGGGCGATGAATATCGCCCGAAACGCCCGGCAGCGCTTGCGAAAGCGAACCCCGCCCGCGGATGCCGCGCGGCCGCTTTTTTGTGTATACTTCGTGTATACTTCCGCAGTCGCGGTCAGTTGAAGCCGGTGCCGAGGAAGCCCGGAACGGGCCCGTTCCATTCGCCCGGCTGCAAAGGAGGGCCATCGTCGCGGTCGTCGCCACGGGGGCGCTCCTCGCGGCGCGGGCGGTCTTGCCGCTCGGCGCGCGGCTCGCGCTCCCTGCGCGAGTTG
>JBHWTG010000155.1:0-3280 GCA_043427735.1 Tsuneonella sp.
AACCCGCGCGTTCGGCCGCATCGGCCGCGAGCGCAAGCCGTACGGGGGGCTGGGGATAGGCCCGCACCATCCGGCTGAACTCGGGTCCTTCCGACCCGGGCATCGTCATGGCGCGATCTCGCCCGCGAGCAGCGCCTCGTCGGTGGTGCGGGCGAGCCGCGCCGACAGCTCGCGCAGCCCCGCGGCGACCGCTGGGGGATCGCCGCGCTCCTCGAACGAGATGTTGCGGCGGACCGCTTCGGCCAAGGCGGCGTCGTCGCCCGCGAAGCCGCGACGGTAGGCCTCGATCCGCCCGCCCATCGCCCCCATCAGCTTGCCGACGTGCTTGCCCACCACGATATCGCCCACGCCGAGCTCGCGCAGCTGGCCGTCCATGTCGTGGACGAACAACTCGGTAAGATAGACCGATGGCGCGGCCAGCGCCTCGCGTCCCTCCATCCGCAGCAGCACTGCGGCGAGCACCGCGCAGACCATGTCGAAGCGCCCCGCGACGGTGTCGGCCACGCGCGTGCGGGCGTACCGCTCTGGCCGGCGCGCCTCGGTCACGACCGCGTCCCACAGCGGGCGCACGCTCTCGCGCGGGTCGGGCTTGGAAGCGAACAGGCGCTGCAGCAGGCTCATTGCCGCCCATGTCGCGTGCATTCAGCGGCAATTCAAGCGGCGGCGGACAAGCGCCCCCGCGTGCGATTGCCAGCGGCCGCGCGCTTGCCTAAAGCGCGGCTGCCTGAAGCCCGGCGGAACGAGACGAAGAGGGATTTTTCGATGACGGCACTCCGGATGGTCGGCGCGGGCCTGCTGGCGGCGACGGCGCTGGCCGCGGGCGGCTGCGCTTCGATCCGCGAGAGCCGCGGGTTCATCGTCGACCAAACGCTCACCCAGTCGATCGCCCCAGGGGTCGACAACCGGCAGTCGGTCCAGGCGACACTCGGCCAGCCGAGCTTCGAGAGCGAGTTCGGCGCGCCAACCTGGTACTACGTCTCGAGCGTCACCGAGCGCGCGCCGTTCGGCCGCCCGCGGATCGCCGAGCACCAGGTGCTGACCGTCCGGTTCGACGCGGCGGGCAACGTCGCCGCGGTCGAGCGCACCGGGCTCGACAAGGTGGTCTATCTCTCGCCCGACAGCGACGAAACTCCGACGCTGGGACGCGAGCGCAGCTTCTTCGAGGACCTGTTCGGCAACATCGGCGCCGTGGGCGCGCCCGGCGCGGCGCAGCCCGGCGGCCCGAACGGCTGACGCAGTCCGCCACCCTCTCGAGGATTGACGGCTTTCGCGCGCGCCCCATATCGCACGGCATGGACGAACGAGATTCCCGCCACGGGCTCACGCCGTGGCACGGCACCACCATCATCGGCGTCAAGCGTGGCGACAAGACCGTGATCGCCGGCGACGGCCAGGTGTCGATGGGCAACACGGTGATGAAGCCCAACGCGCGCAAGGTGCGCCGGCTGGGCAAGGAGGGCGCCGTGGTCGCCGGGTTCGCCGGCGCCACCGCCGATGCCTTCACCCTGTTCGAGCGGCTCGAGAAGAAGCTCGAGGCGCATTCGGGCCAGCTGATGCGCGCGGCGGTCGAGCTCGCCAAGGACTGGCGGACTGACAAGTATCTGCGCAACCTCGAGGCGCTGATGATCGTCGCCGACAAGGAGGTGCTGCTGGTGCTCACCGGCAACGGTGACGTGCTCGAGCCCGAAGGCGGGCCCGACACGCAAATCGCGGCAATCGGCTCGGGCGGCAACTACGCGCTCGCCGCGGCGCGTGCGCTGGCCGATTACGAGGATGACCCCGAAAAGATCGCCCATCGCGCGATGCAGGTGGCCGCCGAAGTCTGCGTGTTCACCAACGACCGGGTGACGCTGGAAACCGTCTGAGATCATGGACAACCTGACGCCCAAGGCCATCGTGGCCGCGCTCGACGAGCACATCGTCGGCCAGCAGGACGCCAAGCGCGCGGTCGCGGTGGCGCTGCGCAACCGCTGGCGCCGCCAGCGTCTCAGCCCCGAGCTGCGCGAGGAGGTGACACCCAAGAACATCCTGATGATCGGTCCGACCGGCTGCGGCAAGACCGAGATCAGCCGCCGGCTGGCGAGGCTCGCCGAGGCGCCGTTCGTCAAGGTCGAAGCGACCAAGTTCACCGAGGTCGGCTACGTCGGCCGCGATGTCGAGCAGATCGCCCGCGACCTCGTCGAAGAGGCGATCCGGCTGGAAAAGGACCGCCGCCGCGATGCCGTGCGCGAGGCGGCGAGCAAGGCGGCAATGGACCGGCTCTTGAAGGCGCTGGTCGGCGAGAACGCCAGCGAGGCGACCCGCGAGAGCTTCCGCGAGCGCATCGTCCAGAACGCGATGAACGACGTCGAGGTCGAGATCGAGGTCGAGGAAGCGCCGGCGATGCCGTTCGACCTCGGCGGGATGGGCGGCAATGTCGGAATGATCAACCTCTCGGACATGATGAGCAAGGCGATGGGCAAGACGCCCTTGAAGCGCCGCAAGCTCAAGGTGCCCGACGCGTGGGACAAGCTGGTCGACGAGGAAGCCGAAAAGCGCATGGACCAGGACGACGTCGCCCGCGTCGCGCTGGCTAACGCCGAGACCAACGGGATCGTGTTCCTCGACGAGATCGACAAGATCGCGGTCAGCGACGTGCGCGGCGGCTCAGTCAGCCGCGAGGGCGTGCAGCGCGACCTGCTGCCGCTGATCGAGGGGACCACCGTGTCGACCAAGTACGGGCCGATGAAGACCGACCACGTGCTGTTCATCGCCAGCGGCGCGTTCCACGTGGCCAAGCCCAGCGACATGCTGCCCGAGCTGCAGGGCCGCCTGCCGATCCGGGTGGAGCTCGCCGCGCTGACCGAGGCCGATTTCGTGCGCATCCTCAGCGAGACGCGCGCCAACCTGGTGGCGCAGTACACCGCGCTGCTGGCGACCGAGGAGGTCACGCTCGAGCTCGGCGACGACGCCATCGCCGAGGTTGCCCGCATCGCCGCGCAGGTCAACCAGAGCGTCGAGAACATCGGCGCGCGGCGGCTCCAGACGGTAATGGAGAAACTGCTCGAGGAGGTGAGCTTCGAGGCCGAGGACCGCAAGGGCGAGACGGTTACGGTCGACGCCGCGTACGTCCGCGCGCGCCTCGAAGGCCTCGCGGGCGACGCCGACCTGTCGAAGTATATCCTGTAGCGCGGAATGGGCCGCCGGTGGCCCGGCCCGGCCTCTCGGCCGCCACGACCGACCCCGTAACCGTCACGCTTACTCGCCCAGCAGGTGCTCCTGCCAGAAGGCGATCTAGAAT
>JBHWTG010000156.1:0-3407 GCA_043427735.1 Tsuneonella sp.
CGACGCGCGGGTCCCGCGCGCGGGCGCGGTGACGCTGGCGGCGGGGGGCCGCTATGGCTCGCATCCCGCGCAGCGCGCCGAGCTGTGGATCCCGGCGGGCGAGCGCACCGACCAGGCGAAGCCGCTGGTGGTGTTCGTCCACGGCGGCGGCTGGCATTCGGGTGCGCCGGAGGACTACCGGTTCGTCGCGCGCACGCTGGGCGAGGCAGGCTTCGCCACCGCGCTCGTCGGCTACCGGCTGGTGCCCGAAGGCCGCTTCCCGGCGATGCTCGAGGATACCGCCGCGGGCATTCGCTGGGCGATCGAGCGGGCCGGCCCGGCGGGAGTGTCGACCGACCGGATCGCGCTCGCCGGGCATTCGGCAGGTGCCTACAACGTGCTGATGATGGGGCTCGACCCGCGCTGGCTGCGCGCCGAGCGGGTGCCCCCCGAGGCGGTCGGCGGAATCGTCAGCATGGCCGGGCCAGCCGACTTTCATCCGTTCACCAGCGAATCGGCAGTGAATGCGCTCGGCCACGTGGCCGACCCGCGGACCACCCAGCCGATCGCCTTTGCCGGCGCCGATGCTCCTCCGATCCTGCTGCTGCACGGCACCGCGGACACCGTCGTGCGGGTGCGCAACTCGCGCCGGCTGGCCGGGGCGCTGCGCCAGGCCGGGGGCACCGTCGAGCTCCGCGAGTACGACGGGATGGGCCACGCAGGGGTGATCATGGGCCTGTCGAAGCCATTCGCGCAGGGCGGGATCGTGCGCGAGCCGACGCTGGCGTTCCTCCGCCGCGCGACCGGCGTCGCCCCGGCTTCAGTTCCGGTTCACCGGATGGGCGGCTAGAGCTTTCTCCCGATGCGCCTCCTTTCCCGCCTGCTCGCCATCGCAGCGGCGCTGTCGCTCGCCGCGCAGCCTGCGGCCGCCCAGTCGATCCTGCGCGATGCCGAGACCGAGGCGCTGCTCGACGACATGGCGGCCCCGCTGGTCGAGGCGGCGGGCCTCGCCCCCGGCAATGTCGACATCGTGCTGATCAACGATCAGAGCATCAACGCCTTCGTCGCCGGCGGGCAGGCGATCTACGTCCACACCGGGCTGTTCGACGCGGCCGACACCGCCAATGAAGTGCAGGGCGTGCTCGCGCACGAGCTCGGCCATGTCACCGGAGGGCACGTCATCTCGCATTCCGACGGCGTGAGCGAGGCGACCGGGATCTCGATCCTCTCGCTGGTGCTCGCCGCCGCCGCGGCCGCCGCCGGGGCCGGCGACGCGGCGATGGGGGTCATGATGGCCGGCCAGCGCGCCGCGATGGGCAAGTACCTCGCCTTCAGCCGCGGCCAGGAAAGCGCCGCCGACGCCGCCGGCGCGCAGTACCTGTCGAAGGCCGGCATTTCGGGCCGCGGAAGCCTCGCGTTCTTCGGCAAGCTGCGCTCGCAGGAGTTCCGCTACGGCTACAGCCAGGACGACGAGCAGGCGTTCGTGCGGACCCACCCGCTGTCGGGCGACCGGATCGCACGGCTGCGCGAGGACTACACCAGGGACCCGGCGTGGGACGCGCCCGGCGACCCGGCGCTGCAGGCCCGCTTCGAGCGCGCCAAGGCCAAGCTCGCCGGCTACATCCAGAAACCCGAGCAGACCTTGCGCGAGTTTCCCGAAAGCGACACCAGCGTGCCCGCCCGCTATGCCCGGGCTTATGCCTTCCACAAGGAAGCGCTGGTCGAGAAATCGCTCGCCGAGACCCGCGCGCTGCTCGCGGCCGATCCCGACAACCCGTACTTCCTCGAGCTCGAGGGGCAGGTACTGCTCGAATCCGGCCGGCCGGACGAGGCGATCGCCCCGCTGCGGCGGGCCGCGGCGCTGACGGGCAACCAGCCGCTGATCGCCGCGCTGTTCGGCCACGCGCTGATCGCCACCGAGGACCGCGCCAACCACGCGGAGGCCGAAGCGGTTCTACGCGCCGCGGTCGCACGCGACCGCTACAACCCGTTTGCCTGGTACCAGCTCGGGGTGATCTACGCGGCGCAGGGCGACATGCCGCGCGCGCGCCTAGCGAGCGCCGAGCAGCAATCGATGAACCGCCGCTATTCGGAAGCGTTGATGAGCGCGCAGGCGGCCGAGGCCGGACTCCCCGAGGGCTCGCCCGACTGGCTGCGGGCGCAGGATATCGCGCTGGCGGCGCGCGCCGAGCTTGAACGCCAGCGGGACCGCAAGTAGCCCGTGCGGTCATGAACCGGCTGCTCTCGCTCGTCCCCGCCGCGCTCGTCGCGCTGGTCTTTGGCTTCCTCGGCGCGTGGTTGTTCGCGCTCTCGGGCCTCGGCGGCAGCGCCACCCGCGCGTGGCTGCTCGCGCATCCCGAGATCCTGCCCCAGATGGCCGAAGCCTACCAGGCGAACGCCGCCAAGGGCCGGCTCGCGGCGGTGGCGGGCGATGTCGCACGCCCCTTTCCGGGGGCCGTGCTTGGCAATCCCGAAGGATCGGTGACGCTGGTCGAGTTCACCGACTACGGCTGCACCTTCTGCCGCCAGTCGGTCGCCGACGTGAAGGCGCTGATCGCGGCCAACCCCGACCTCAAGGTCGTGATGCGCGAATGGCCGATCTTCGAGGGCAGCGAGCAAGCCGCGCGCATGGCGCTCGCCGCCGCGCGCCAGGGCAAGTACGCCGCGTTTCACGACGCGCTGTTCGCCCATGGCCCGCCGAGCGAGCAGGCGATCAAGATCGCTGCGGAGGCCGCCGGGCTCGATCTTGCCGCTGCCGAAGAGTTCGCCGCCTCGCCCGCCGCAACCTTCGAGCTGCAGAAGAACATCGAACTCGCCCGCCGGCTGGGTTTCGAAGGAACGCCGAGCTGGGTCGCGGGCGACGCTGTGTTCTCGGGGGCGGTCGGACGCGCCCGGCTCGGTGAGGCGGTCGCGGCGGCGCGCAAGCGGACGTGACCCGCCGCCTCGCGCTCACCGTCGCGCTGGTGCTGGTGGGGGTGCCCGCGCATGCCGGTTCCGCATCCGACCGCGCGGCCCTCGCCCGATTGCAGGCCGAGGACGCGCGCTTGCAGACGATCGGCTGGAAGCTGGCGGCAGGCAACGCCCCGTTCTGCGCCGCGCGGCCGGCGATCGGACTGCTGCTGCAGGACATGGCCAATTACGCACAGCCGGCGCGGATGCGCGCCGCGGCCGGGATTGCTGGGGACATCGCTGTTCAGGCGGTCGTGCCCGGCAGCCCCGCCGCTCGCGCCGGGCTGGTCGCCAATGCCGAAATCGTCGCCATCGACGGTCGGGCGATGGCGGCGCTGCCCCCCGCGCGCGCGGGGGATTGGCGACGCCTGACGGGCCTGCACGAGCTGATCGACGCCGCGTTGGTCCGAGAGGGCACCGTGAACATAGCCTGGCGCGACGGCGCGGCGGTGCGCGAGGCGACGATCGCCGGCGCGCCC
>JBHWTG010000157.1:0-2826 GCA_043427735.1 Tsuneonella sp.
GGCGCGGCGGCTCGGAGCGCGCGCGGCAGGCGCTGTGGCACGCGCTGGCGCACATCGAATTCGTCGCGATCGATCTCGCGCTCGACATGGCCGGCCGCTTCGGCGCGGAGATGGGGGCGGAATTCGTGTCCGACTTCCTCGGCGTCGCGGCGGACGAGGCGATGCACTTCGCGCTGCTCGACCGGCACTTGCGCGCCATGGGCAGCTTCTACGGCGCGCTACCGGCCCACGACGGGCTGTGGCAGGCGGCCGAGAGCACCGCGCACGATGTCGCCGCGCGGCTGGCGGTCGTGCCGATGGTACTCGAGGCGCGCGGGCTCGACGTGACCCCCGCGACGATCGCCCGCGCGCGGAGTCAGGGCGACGAGCGAGGGGCGCTGATCCTCGAACGAATCCTTGACGACGAGATTCGCCACGTCGCGGTGGGGGTCAAACATTTCGCCGCATGCGCCCGAAACCGCGGTGAAGCGCCGGAATCGCTATGGATTGCGTTGGTCCGAAAGCATTTTCGCGGAGCCCTGAAGCCTCCGTTCAACGACTCAGCGCGTTCGGCAGCCGGTTTATCGCTCAGCGCCTGTGCCGCACTTGCTTGTTAAACCTTTCGCTGGCTAACCCACAATCCACGAGACGGCGGGGGGTTCCGATCAGTCTCAAGAAATTGCGAAAGGCGCCTGTCGCCAGTCGCTTGTGGTCGCCGGGCACCGGGGGGTGCACCGAAAACGAAGGACGGGACTCTTGGTCGCAAACCTCATCCAGCGCCGGTTCGTTGCTGCACTCGCCGCTATCGGCATGGTCTTTACGGTTGGCGCCACGCCTGCCCTGGCCAACGCCAGCGCCGCCGCCGCCGACATTGCCGCCCCGGTGCGCGATGCCAAGGGCGCCGGCATCACCGCCGGCGATGAGCAGTTCAAGCAGCTGTTCGCCAGCTGGCAGGCGCTCGACACGGGGGTGCCGGCGACCGTCCAGAACCCGATTGCGCCGACCACCGGCGTCTCGATCCCCTCGCGCGCGCCGCTTGCCGCGGGCTACGCCAGCAGCGGCTTCGGCCTGCGCACCCATCCGGTTCTCGGCGGCACCCGTGCGCACAAGGGCATCGACCTTGCCGCGCCGACCGGAACCCCGATCTACGCCACCGCCGACGGCACGGTCGGCAAGGCCGAATGGTTTTCGAGCTACGGTCTGTTCGTGGCCCTCCAGCATGGCGGCGAGCTCGAGACCCGCTACGCGCACATGTCGCGCATTGCCGTCGCTCCCGGCCAGCGGGTCCGCAAAGGCGAGGTGATCGGGTACGTCGGCTCGACCGGCCGCTCGACCGGCCCGCACCTCCACTACGAAGTCCGCGTCGCCGGGCAGGCGGTCAACCCTGTGCCTTACATGGCGGACAGCGCCGCCGCCGCCGGCTCGGGCCTCGCGGCGAAGTAGCCAGAGGCATCACTCGCCGCGCGAACGGCGAGCCCGGACACTTGGGGAGGGTGCCGGTAAGGGGGCGGTGAGCGAAGGCTCGCCGCCCTTTTCGCTTGCCCGGTTGCGATGCGAAACTAGTCTCTCTTTCGGGAGAGAGACAGATGCATCCGACGATTCACGCACGGGCCAAGCCCGATCATCCGGCGATCGTCATGGCCGGCAGCGGGCGCACCGTCAGCTTCGGCGAGATGGACGCTGCTGCCAACCGGGTCGCGCAGCTGTTCCGCGCGCGCGGCATCGGGCCGGGCGACACCGTGGGGCTATGGCTGGAGAACCGGCCCGAATATCTCGAGATCGCATGGGGCAACCAGCGCGCGGGCACCACGCTGGTGCCGATCTCGACCCACCTCACCGCCGACGAGGTGGCCTATATCCTCGCCGACAGCGGCGCCAAGCTTCTGATCGGTTCGGGTCAATTCGGCCCCCGCCTCGCCGAGCTGAGGGAGCTCCTGCCGCATGTCGAGCAGCTGGTGTTCGACACCGACGCCGACGCGGCCGCGGAACTCGCGGGAATGCCGGCCGAGCCGATCGCCGACCAGAGCGTCGGCCTGGCGATGCTTTACAGCTCGGGCACCACCGGCCGGCCGAAAGGAATCAAGCCAGCGACCCCGCCCGATCCCGACCACATGGCCGTCTCGCCGCTCCTGATGCTGGCGGCGGCTGCGTTCGGCTGGCCGACCGACGGCAGCGTCGTCTATCTCTCGCCGGGCCCGCTCTACCACGCCGCGCCATTCCGCTGGACGATGACCGCGCACAGCCTCGGCGGCACGGTGGTGGTGATGGAGAAGTTCGACGCCGAGGCCGCGCTCGCGGCGATCGAGAAATACAAGGTCACCGACAGCCAGTGGGTGCCCACCCACTTCGTGCGCATGCTCAAGCTGCCCGAAGAAGTGCGAGCGAAGTACGACCTGTCGACTCACAAGCGCGCGATACACGCGGCGGCGCCGTGCCCGGTCGAGGTCAAGCAGGCGATGATCGACTGGTGGGGGCCGATCCTGCTCGAATACTACGCCGGCAGCGAGGGGAACGGAATGACCTTCCTCACCTCACAGGCATGGCTCGAGCATCCCGGCTCGGTGGGCAAGCCGATCATGGGCGTGGCGCATATCTGCGACGCCGACGGCAACGAAGTGCCCGTGGGCGAGGAAGGCGTGGTGTTCTTCGAGAGCGAGATCCGGTTCGCCTACCACAACGATCCCGAAAAGACCGCCGAGGCGACCCACCCCAACGGCTGGACGACGCTGGGCGACATCGGCAGGCTCGATGCCGACGGCTATCTGTATCTGACCGATCGGCGCAGCAACATGATCATCTCGGGCGGGGTCAACATCTACCCGCAGGAGATCGAGAACCTGCTAGTGC
>JBHWTG010000158.1:0-6334 GCA_043427735.1 Tsuneonella sp.
CCTGTACCCGGCTGGCGCGCGAGGCGGCGCGGGCAGGGGGGGCAGCGCCCGCGGTGCTCAACGCCGCGAACGAGGCCGCGGTCGCCGCGTTCCTCGCCGGCAAGATAGCGTTCACTCGAATTGCGCTAACGGTCGAGCGCACGCTCTCGCGCCCGCTGCCCGCGGCTCCCGCCAGTCTCGACGACGTGCTGGCGATCGACGCCGAAGCCCGCGCGCGCGCGGGCGAACTGCTGGAGCTTGCCTGAATTGATCGAATCGCCGCCCTTCTGGCTCTATATCGTCGGGTTCGTGCTGCTGCTCGGCCCGCTGGTGACCGTGCATGAGTTCGGCCATTACCTGGCCGGGCGGCTGTTCGGCGTCCACGTGCAGGCGTTCTCGGTCGGCTTCGGAAAGGAGCTGGCCGGCTTCACCGACCGGCGCGGAACCCGCTGGAAGCTTTCGGCGCTGCCGCTCGGCGGGTATTGCCAGTTCAAGGGCGACATGAACCCCGCGAGCATTCCCGACGCACGCGCGCTATCGGGCCTTACGCCCGCCGAGCGCGACGGCAACTTCCACCTCGCCCCGCTGTGGCAGCGCGCGCTGATCGTGCTCGCCGGGCCGCTGACCAACCTCGCGGTGGCGGTGGCGATCTTCGCCGCGTTCTTCATGGCCATCGGCAAGCCCGTGCAGGCCGACCCGGCGGAAACCAACGTCGTCCAGCGGTTCGCCGCCGGCTCGGTCGCCGAGGCGGCCGGGGTGCGCATCGGCGACCGCATCGTGGCGATCGACGGCGCGCCGGTGGACGAGTTCCGCGACATCACCGAACGCGTGCTGATGCACCCGGGAGAGCGCATCGTGCTCGGCCTCGAGCGCGGCGGCGAGCGGCTGCGCCTCCCCGTCACCATCGGCAGCGCGATCGAGACCGACCGCTTCGGCAACGAATCGCGCGTCGGCCGTCTCGGCGTGTGGTCGAGCCCGATCCGCTACCAGCCCGTCGGCCCGCTCGAGGCGCTGCGGCTCGGGGTCGAGGAATGCGCCGATCTGGTGCGGATGATGATCACCGGCATCGCGCAGATTTTCACCGGCGAGCGCTCGGTGCAGGAGCTCGGCGGGCCGATCAAGATCGCCAAGTTCTCCGGCGAGCAGCTCAGCCTCGGATGGATCGCGTTCGTCGGCTTCGCGGCGCTGATCTCGCTTAATTTGGCATTCATCAACCTGTTGCCAATTCCCGCCCTCGACGGCGGGCACCTGGCTTTCTACGCGGCCGAGGCGGTTCGCCGGAAGCCGGTCGGCCCGCGCGGTCAGGAAATGGCGTTCCGCGCCGGCGTGGCGGTGATCCTCGCGCTGATGCTGTTCGTCACGGTCAACGACCTGCTGTCGCTGCCGATCTTCGGCTGATCGACAGGGGCGGCCGGGCGAACCGGCGCGCGGGGCACAACGGGCCGCCGCCGCTTGATCGGGGACCGGCTATCGGGCAAGGGCGGCGCTCCGCCGCGAGGGCCCGGTCGTCGAGGCGGGCGGATGGAGTGCAGCCAAGTTCATGAAATGCTCTAAGGACGGGAGTCCCACGTCGATGATCGCACGCGAATCCGCCGGCACCCGGAAGCGCCCGGGCACGGCCAGGCTGGCGATGTCGCTCCTGTGCGGGACGATGCTCGGCGGCTACCCGGTGGCGGCGCTGGCGCAGGAGGCCGCGACCCCCGTGCCCGCCGAAGCCGCCGCGCCGCAGTCCGAAACGATCCGCACGATCGCCGTTTCGGGCGCCCAGCGGCTCGAGCCGAACACGATCATCTCCTACATCCGCCTTCGCCCGGGCCAGGTGTACACCCAGGCCGCGGCCGATCAGGCGCTCAAGGACCTGTACGCCACCGAGCTGTTTGCGAGCGCGAGCATCGTCAACAACGGCGGCGATGTGATCGTCACCGTGGTCGAGAACCCGGTGATCAACCGCATCGTCCTCGAAGGCAACAAGCGGCTCAAGAGCGACAAGATCACGCCCGAGATCAAGCTCGCCCCGCGGCAGATATTCACCCGGTCCAAGGTGCGCGCGGACGTCGCCCGGATCGTCGAGCTCTACAAGCGGCAGGGCCGCTTCGCGGCCACCGTCGAGCCCAAGATGGTCGAGCTGAGCCAGAACCGGGTCGACGTGGTGTTCGAGATCAACGAAGGGCCCAAGTCCAAGGTCCGCCAGATCAACATCATCGGCAACGAGGCGTTCGACGACGGCGAGCTGCGCGGCGAGATGCTGACCAAGCAGGCGCGCGCCACCCGGTTCTTCTCCTCGCGCACCAGCTACGACCCCGATCGGCTGGCGTTCGACCAGCAGAAGCTGCGCCAGTTCTACCTGACGCAGGGCTACGCCGATTTCCGCGTGGTCTCGGCGGTCGCCGAGCTGACCCCCGACAAGCGCGATTTCATCATCACCTACGTCGTCGAGGAAGGCGAACGATACAAGTTCGGCGACGTCGCGGTGCAGAGCGAGCTGCGCGACTTCTCGAGCGATGCGCTGACCCGCAACCTGCCGATGAAGACCGGCGACTGGTACGACGCCAAGCTGGTCGAGGACACCTCCGAGCAGTTCACCGAGCTAGCCGGCACGTTCGGCTACGCCTTCGCCGACGTCGACCCGCAGTTCCGCCGCAACAAGGACGATCTCACCATGTCGGTGACGTTCGTCCTCAAGGAAGCGCCGCGGGTCTATGTCGAGCGGGTGGACGTCAACGGCAACACGCTGACGCAGGACAAGGTCGTGCGCCGCGAGTTCCGCCTGGTCGAGGGCGATGCGTTCAATTCGCTCCAGGTCAAGCGGTCGGAAAACCGCATCAAGTCGCTCGGGTTCTTCCAGGAAAACTTCGAGATCGCGCAGAAGGAGGGCACCACCCCCGACCGCATCGCGCTCGAGGCCAACGTGGAGGAGCAGGCGACGGGCCAGCTCCAGCTGTCTGCGGGGTTCTCGTCGATCGAGAGCTTCATCCTCGCCGCCTCGATCCAGCAGCGCAACTTCCGCGGGCGCGGGCAGACCGTGGGGGCGGGCGTCAACTATTCGCGCTATTCGAAGAGCGCCAACCTGAGCTTCACCGAGCCGTACGTGTTCGACAAGAACGTCTCGGCCGGGGTCGATATCTACCGCCGCGATCTCAACAGCTTCAACTACCTCAACAACGACCGCAACACGACCTTCCAGCAGACCACCACCGGCGGCCAGCTGCGGCTCGGCGTGCCGCTGACCGAATACACCTCGCTGGTGGGGAGCTACACGCTCAACTTCGACGACGTGACGCTCGATCCCTCGCAGTTCTTCACCAACCGCCAGAACCCGCCGGCGTTCGAGTGCGATCCGCTGCTCGCGGGCCGCTACTTGTGCGAGGCGGTCGGCAGCCGGACGAGCTCGATCCTCGGCCTGACCTTCGCCTACGATTCGCTCGACAGCCGGCTGCGGCCGACGCGCGGGCGCGCGGCCTCGCTGACCGGCGAGGTGGCCGGCCTCGGCGGATCGGTGAAGTACGGGCGCCTGCGCGGCCGCGCGGCGCAGTACTGGCCGGTGCTGGGCAACTTCATCTTCTCGATCCAGGCCGAAGGCGGGGTGATCAAGTCGTTCGGCGGGGATACCGTCCAGCTGACCGACCGCTTCTTCCTCGGCGAGCCGCAGATTCGCGGGTTCGACATCCGCGGGGTCGGCCCACGGGTGATCCGCCAGCCGCTGATCGACGATCCCGACAGCACCGATCCGACCAAGTTCATCGTGGTGACCGACCGCGACCGGGTGTCGGACGATGCGCTCGGCGGCGAATTCTACTATCTCGGCCGCGCCGAGCTCGAGATTCCGCTCGGCAGCTCGGTCCGCGAGCTCGGCCTGCGGCCGTCGGTGTTCCTCGACGTCGGCGCGCTGTGGGGCGGGCGCAGGCCGGTGCTGACCAACAGCCCGTTCCCCGGCGGGATCGACTTCCCCCAGCGCGACGCGAGCGGCAATGCGCTCTATACCCAGATCGACGCCGCGGCGCCCAACTCCAGCGGGGTGTGCACCCCTTCGGCGACGAGCGTGGTCACCAGCCCGACCAACCCCAACCCGCCCGCGTGCCTCGGCTCGAACGCGAACACCGCCATCGTCAGCAACGTCGGCCCGTTCCAGGAAGTGTACCTGGGCGACACGCCGAGCCCGCGCGTGTCGATCGGCATCGGGGTCAACTGGAACTCGCCGTTCGGCCCGTTCAGGATCGATTTCTCTCAAGTGCTGTTGAAGCAGCCCGGTGACGACACCAAGCGCTTCTCGTTCAACGTAGGAACCCAATTCTGATGAACACCTCCTTCAAGTCCCTGCTCGCCGCCGGGGCCCTGCTCACCGCCATCTCCCCGATCGCCGCCGCGCCCGCCGCCGCGCAGATCGTCAAGGGCATCGGCGTCGTCAGCCTGCCGGCGGTCGTCGCCAACTCGAACGCCTACAAGACCGCCGAGCAGCAGCGCCCGGTGACCTACAAGCCGCAGCTCGACGCGGCCGAGGCGCGCCGCGCGGCGATCGCCGCGCAGCTCCAGCCGCTGGTGACCAAGTTCAACACCGACCGCCAGGCGAACCCCAACAACCCCGCGCTCAACAGCCAGGCGCAGGCGATCCAGCAGATCCAGCAGTCGGGCCAGCAGGAGCTGCAGCAGCTCGTCGCGCCGATCGCGCTCAGCCAGGCGTATGTCACCGAACAGATCGAGGAGAAGCTCGACACCGCGGTGCAGAATGCCGCGCGCAGGAAGAACATCCAGCTGATCCTCGACCCGACCCAGGGCGCGGTGATCTATGCCGATGCGGCATACAACATCACGCAGGACGTGCTGAACGAGCTCAACACGCTGCTGCCGAGCGCCCAGCTCGTGCCGCCGCAGGGCTGGGAGCCGCGCGAGATTCGCCAGCAGCGCGCCGCCGCGGCCGCGGCGCAGGGCGCTCCGGCCGCCACCCCTGCGCAGAATCCGCCGTCGACCACCGGCCGCTGACGCGAGGGCTGGACCACGACCGATGAGCGAGGGCGGGGGACAGGCGTACGAAATCCACAAGGTGCTCAACGCGCTGCCGCACCGCTATCCGCTGCTGCTGGTCGACCGCGTGAAGTCGATCGAGCTCGGGACACAGATCCACGCGGTCAAGGCCGTCTCGTTCAATGAGCAGTTTTTCCAGGGGCATTTCCCCGGTCGCCCGATCATGCCCGGCGTGCTCCAGGTCGAGGCGCTGGCGCAGGCCGCCGGCGTGCTCGGCATCGAGAGCTTCGAGCTCGCCGGATCGGGCAAGCTGGTGATCTTCCTGGGCATAGAGAACGCCCGGTTCCGCGCGCCGGTGGAACCCGGCTGCCTGCTCGATCTGGAAGTCGAGTTCGTCCGCAAGTCGAGCCGGGTGTGCAAGTTCAAGGGCCGCGCGAGCGTCGAGGGCAACACGACCTGCGAGGCCGAGTTCACCGCGATGATCGCCGACGCGCCTTCTTCCTGAGTTTCGAGCGCGTCTCCGCGCGCTCATCCTCGGCGCTGTTTCCTCCGCTTCGCTACGGGCGCCTGCGGGCGGGCGTCTCCGTCCGGCTATCGCCTGACGGCTACTTGAGCCAAAGCGCCCTTGTGGCGCGCCAGTTGCGTACCGTGCTCTTGCGGCACCTTTGTCAGAACGGGCTGCGACCAGCAGACCGCAAGCGCGAACGCGCGCCCGCAGCGGCCCGACCGTAGGAAGGAGCAGCCGCGGAGGATAGCCAAGGGCCGGATGGCCCGCGGCGCTTGAGGCTGACAAGATAGCGCAGGCAGGGTTGCCAGAATTGCCAACTCCGACTAAGCGCGCGCCTTTCCACCCACAGCTGGACCGGTCGGAACCGTTCCGAGGCTACGGAGACACGCCATGAAGGCCGATACCCACCCCGACTATCACACGATCACCGTCAAGATGACCGACGGGACCGAGTTCCAGACCCGCTCGACCTGGGGTGCGGAGGGTGACGTGCTCGCGCTCGACATCGACCCGACCACCCACCCCGCGTGGACCGGCGGCAAGCAGCAGGTGTCCGAAGGCGGCCGGGTGGCCAAGTTCAACCAGCGCTTCGGCGGGCTCACGCTCAAGAAGTGACGCGAGACCGGCTTCGCTTGCGAGCCTGGGCGCAGCGGCCTCCCCGCGCAGGCGGGGGATCTCCGGCCGAATGCGAAGGGCGGTCCGTGCGGGCCGCCCTTTCTCGCATCGTCAGACCGGCTCGAGCCGCACGCGCCGCCCAGCGGGCGGCTCGATGCCGATCGTGTCGCCGAGCGCGATCGTGCCGCCGCGCTCGACCACCGCCATCACCCCGCACTTGCGATCGAGCGACCCGTCGGGGCGCTTGGCGACCATGTGCTTGAGCAGCCCCGG
>JBHWTG010000159.1:0-3064 GCA_043427735.1 Tsuneonella sp.
TCATCGGCGGCGCGCTCGGCAAGCGCGAGACCGCGCCCGCACCGGATTCGTGGTACGCCCGGCTCGCGCCGTTGTTCGCCGGCGGGGCGCTGGCCGACGATATCTGGGGCGCGCGGCACGAATGGGGCAACCTGGGCCAGCGGATTCCCTTGCCGGGGCTCTCCATCGAAGACGATGAGCCGGGTTTGCCCCGCTGGGCGACCACCCCAATCGGCCCCGAGCCGCGCCCGCCGCGCCCGCTCGCGCCTTCGGCCGCCGGGACCGATCGGGCTGCTGACCCGCCGTTGCCCCCCGAGGCCGCGCGCAGCGCCGCACGGCGCGGAGTGCTGATCCACCGCCTGCTCGAACGACTGCCCGACGTCCCCGCGGAACGGCGCGAGGACGTCGCCCGCGCCTGGCTCGAGCGGCAGGCGAGCGACCTCGATGCAGGCGAGCGCGAAGACTTGCTCACCGGCGCGCTGGCGGTCCTCGACGAGCCCGCGTTCGCCGCGGTGTTTTCCCCTGCGGCGTTGGCCGAAGTGCCGCTGGCGGCGACGGTCAGGGGGCAGATCATCGCCGGCACGGCCGATCGCCTGCTGATCGAGCCAGACCGAGTGACGGTGGTCGATTTCAAGACCGCGCGCCGTCCGCCCGGAGGGCTGGACGACGTCCCCGAGGCCACGCTGCGGCAGATGGCCGCCTACGCCGCCGCGCTGGAAGCGATCTATCCGGGACGCGAGGTGTGCGCGGGTGTGCTGTACACGCAGACCCCGCAGCTGATCGCGATTCCGTGCGATATGCTCGCCGCGCGCAAGCACCTGTTGACCGACACGGCGGAAAGCTTTCCCGCGGCGCCGGTTGAGTGAGCGCGCGCCGTCCCTAGATTGCGCCTATTGCAGGAGACACGTTTATGCCGACCATCGCCGTGACCGACGCCAGCTTCCAGTCCGATGTGCTCCAATCCGACAAACCCGTGCTGGTCGATTTCTGGGCGGAGTGGTGCGGGCCGTGCAAGATGATCGGCCCCGCGCTGGAGGAAATTTCCGACGAGCTGGCGGACAAGGTGACGATCGCCAAGATGGACATCATGGAAAACACCGGCGTCCCGGGCCAGATCGGCGTCCAGTCGATCCCGCTGATGGTGCTGTTCAAGGATGGCAAGCCGGTCGCCCAGAAGCTCGGCGCCGCGCCCAAGATGGCGCTGAAGAGCTGGCTCGAAAGCGAGCTCTAGTCGCTCCGAAGGGGAACGCGCGAAGCCAGCTCGTCCCACAATCGTTCGCTGGCCGCGGCCAGGAGCCCGGGCTGCGCGTGGAGGACGACGCGATATTCGCTCCCGTCGGGCCGTGCGGCCTTGCCGCCCGCTTCGTTGACGAACAGCGCCCCGGCGGCGTGATCCCACGGCAGCGTGCGCTCGAACAGCGCGACGTCGTTTTGCCCCAGAACCAGCCGCGGGTATTGCTCGGCCGCGCAGCGCGGGATGTCCACCAGCGTATAATGCGGCTCGATCGCCGCGCGCACCGCCTCGCGGCGCGCCGGCTGCATGTAGATCAGTGAGTTGGCCGCGATCGGGGGGCACGCGCCGGTCTCGCGTGCCTCGGTCCGCTCGCCGTCGACGAACGCGCCGCCCCCACGGTGCGCGTGGCAGAGGCGCCCGCTCAGGCAATCGTAGATCCAGCCCGCGACCGTTTCGCCGCGCTCGGCGAGCGCAATCAGAATCCCGAACGGGGCCTTGCCGGCGGCGAAGTTGTTCGTCCCATCGAGCGGGTCAACGATCCAGCAAAGAGTCTCGCCCAGCCGGTCGAGCAGGGCGGCGTCGGCGTGGCAGGCCTCTTCCCCCACGATCGCGGCCTCGGGCAGCAGCCGGGCGAGCCCCTGGGTGAGGATCGCCTCCGCCTCGCGGTCGGCGATCGTTACGACGTCGGGCAGCAGCCCGCCGCTCGCCTTGCGCTCGACCTCGTGCGCGGCGAGCTGCCGCCACCGCGGCAGGATTGCCCGCTCGCTCGCGGCGCGCATCAGCGCGTGGACCTCGGAATCGAGGGCGCTCATCCTACGATCGGTAATCGGCGTTGATGGCGATGTATCCGTGCGTGAGATCGCAGGTCCACACCGTCGCGCGGCCCTCGCCAATGCCCAGGTCGATGGCGATGGCGATCTCGTCGCCCTCGAGGTGCGCGGCCACCGGCGCCTCGTCGTAGTTTGCCAGCGGCTGGCCGTCGCGCGCCGCCCAGGTGCCGCCGAAGCCGATCGAAAGCTTGTCCCGGTCGGCCGGTTCCCCCGCCTTGCCGACCGCCATCACCACGCGGCCCCAATTCGCGTCCTCTCCGGCGATGGCGGTCTTGACCAGCGGCGAATTCGCCACCGCGAGGCCGATCTTGCGCGCGCTCGCGTCGCTGGTTGCGCCGGTCACCGCGATCTCGATGAACTTGCGGGCGCCTTCGCCGTCGCGCACGACAAGGTGGGCGAGCTGCCGGCACACGTCGTGCAGCGCCGCGGCGAAGGCATCGGCACCGGGATCCTCGAACGAGGTGAGCGGCGGGTTGCCCGCCGCGCCGGTGGCAAACGCGAGCACGGTGTCGCTGGTCGATGTATCGCTGTCGACGGTGATGCAGTTGAAGGTGGCCTCGCTCGCCGCAGTCAGGACAGCTTGCAGGAAACCCGGCTCGACCGCCGCGTCGGTGAACACATAGCCGAGCATGGTCGCCATATCGGGGGCGATCATTCCGCTGCCCTTGACGATCCCGACGAGGCTCGCCTTGCTCGCGCCGAGCATCGCCGTTGCGACTGCGCCCTTGGGGAATGTGTCGGTGGTGCCGATGGTCGTGGCGGCTTCTTCCCAAGAGCACTCAGGGGCGTGGAAAGCCGCGTCGAGCCCCGCGCGCGCCTTGTCCTGCGGCAGGGGAACGCCGATCACCCCGGTCGAGCAGACGAACACCTCGCTCGGCTGGCAGCCGAGGTGGGCGGCGACCTGGCCCATGATCGCCTCGACCGCTGCGCGCCCGCGGTGGCCGGTGAAGGCGTTCGAGTTTCCCGCGTTGACCACCAGCGCGCGCGCCTTGCCCAAGCGCACCTGCTCGCGCCCCACTCC
>JBHWTG010000160.1:0-3277 GCA_043427735.1 Tsuneonella sp.
CTGAACCCATGTACAGGTCGATCGTGGTGTCGGGGTCGGTCACCGCGATCACTCCCGCCACGTCGCCGTCGCCGATCAGCACCACCCCGCAGCCGAGCGCGCGCAGCTCCCCGATCAGCTCGGCGTGACGCGGCCGGTCGAGCACGCAGACGATGATCTCGCCCGGCTCGACGCCCTTGGCCTCGGCAACGGCGCGGACGTTCTCGGTCGGCGACTTCGCCAGGTCGATGATCCCCTCGGGGTAGCCCGGCCCGACCGCGAGCTTTTCCATGTAGGTGTCGGGCGCGTTGAGCAGGCAGCCCTTCTCGGCCGCTGCCAGCACCGCCAGCGCGTTGGGCCCGGCCTTGGCGGTAATCGTGGTGCCCTCGAGCGGATCCAATGCGATGTCGATCTGCGGGCCGGAGCCGACCGCGCCGCCGACTTTTTCCCCGATGTAGAGCATCGGCGCCTCATCGCGCTCGCCTTCGCCAATCACCACCGTGCCGTCGATCGCCAGCTCGTCGAACGCCTTACGCATCGCTTCGACCGCGGCGGCGTCGGCCGCCTTCTCGTCGCCGCGCCCGATCAGCTTGCTGGCCGCGACCGCGGCGGCTTCGGTCACACGAACCAGCTCGAGCACCAGCACGCGGTCGAGCACGCTCGATGCTTTCGGCGATGCCGTCGGGGTGGCTGCGTTCATCGGCGATTCAGTCCTCTACCGGTGTTTGGCGGCGCGCTTAGACGAGGGAGACGGCGATTGTCGAGACGGACCGGCTGGGCGCTCGCGTTGCTCATGCTCGCCGTCCCGAGCGCCGCGCAGACCCCCGCGCAGTCGGTTTCCGCCGAGCAGGCGCTGGCCGCCGCGCGCGAGGCCTACGGGCCCCCCGACACCCGCGCGCAGCGTGAATGCCCGCCGCAGGCCCCCGGGGAGGAGATCGTCGTCTGCGCGCAGGTGGAGGACCAATCGCAGTTCCGCGTGCAGTCGAGCGGCGATCTCGATCCGGCCGGCGCGGGGGCTCGCGGCGGAGTCCCGCGCGCGCCCGACGTCGGCACGGCTTACCCGGGAGCGGTGGTGGCCAGGGGCTGCTTCATCCCGCCGTGCCCTCCGCCAATGCCGACGATCATCGATTTGAAGGCGATTCCCGAGGCGCCGCCCGGCTCGGACGCCGACCGCGTCGCGCGCGGCCTGACGCCGACCGGGCGCAGCGATCTGGTTCCGGACGCAGACGAATAGCCTGTCACCGGTTCGGGTGTGGGCTATGCGTCCAGGATAGGCAGCACCAGTGGCGGCGCGGTGAGGCTTGGCGCACCGTCGAGCAGGTGCAGCGCGGCGGCGACGCATTTTTCGGGCCCCTCGTGGGTGACCATCGCCACCAAGACGTCGCCCGCCGAATCCGCCTGGCCGGTCTGGATCAGGCTCTCGATCGAGACTTCGGCGTCGCGCGTGGCGGCGGTGATCTCGGCCAGCACCCCGGGCCGATCGGCGACGGTGAAGCGCAGGTAGCTGCGGCCGCGCCGCTCGCCCGGCTCAGCCGGAAGCATCGGCGCAAGCTCGGCGACCGGGATCGAGAACGGTGGCCCGGCCTGCCCCCCTTGCGCGGTGGAACGGGCAATGTCGATGAGGTCGGCGACGACGGCGCTGGCGGTCGGTCCGTCGCCCGCTCCCGGGCCCTGGAAGAGCAGCCGGCCGGAGAAATTGCCCTCTGCCACCACCGCGTTGGTCGGCCCGTCGACATGCGCCAGCGGATGGGTCCGAGGGACCAGGCACGGGCGCACGCGCTGGAGCAGGCGCCCATCCTCGACGTCGGCCTCGCCGATCAGCCGGATCACGAAGCCGAGGTCGCGCGCGCGGGCGATGTCGGCGGCGCGCACGCGGGCGATGCCCTCGGCCGAGACGGCGGCGAGATCGAGCCGCGCGCCGAACGCGACCGCGGCGAGGATCGCCAGCTTGTGCCCGGCGTCGATCCCCTCGATGTCGAGCGTCGGGTCGGCCTCGGCAAAGCCCTTCGCCTGCGCTTCGGCGAGCACGTCGGCGAAGTCGCGGCCGGTGTCCTCCATCGTCGACAGGATAAAGTTGCAAGTGCCGTTGAGGATCGCCTGCACGCGGTCGATGGCGTTGGCCGCCGCGCCTTCGCGCAGGCCCTTGATCACCGGAATCCCCCCGGCGACCGCGGCTTCGAACTTGAGCGGCACGCCTTGACCCCCATTGGCGGCTTCGGCCGCCTCGGCCAGCGCGAGGCCGTGGTGCGCGATCATCGCCTTGTTCGCGGTGACCAGCGCCTTGCCTGCGGCGAGCGTGTTGCGCGCGAGCGTGAGCGCCGGTCCATCGGCGCCGCCGACCAGCTCGACGACCGCATCCACGTCGCCGCGGGTGGCCATCGCGGTCATGTCGTCGCACCATTCGTAGGGCGCCAGGTCGACCCCGCGGTCACGGCTGCGGTCGCGCGCGCTCACCGCCACCACGCGGATCTCGCGCCCCGCGCGGGCGCGCACCAGTGCAGCGTTGGCGGTAAGCAGGCGGATGACCCCCGCGCCGACCGTGCCGAGCCCGGCGAGCGCGATGCGCAGCGGTTCGCCCATGTCCGTTATCGCCTCCCTGTCGCTCGCCCGCCTCTACCGGATGCGCCAGCGGGCGACCAACAAAGAGAAACTATCGCTGGTTTCGCGTTCGCGGACAGGGTCCGAGCTGCTCGATCACGAGCTGGTAGTCCTGCGCCGCACGAGTCCGCGACGCGGCGTCCTGCGCGAGGTTGGCGGCGGCCGGAAGCTGCGGTGGCAGGAAACACGCGAGCCGGTACCACGCGAGCGTGTCGCGCGCGGGCGGACGGGCCGCCTGATCGACGATCTCGGAGAACGAGACTCCCCACGCGGGCGCCATGCCGGGCCGGCGCACGATCGTCAGCGACACCGGATCGCCGCTGCGGGTGGCGAGGAACACCTGGGTCTCCGATTCGCCGGTCAGCGTTCCGGGAACGGAGAGGGCGTCGCGCACGCCGGTGATTGCCGGGGCCGCCTCGGGCGTCGCGAGCTCGGCGAGGATCGGCGCCAGCCGCGCCTCGAGCGCTGCGTCCCACGGCAGTTGCGCGGTCGGCGAGATCAGCCGCAGCTCGCCCGGGCGCCCGGCGACCGGCCTGGCGAAGACGATGAACTCGCGCTTCTTGAGCTTGGGCACCTTGCCCCGCCCATCGAGCGGCACATCGACGAGGTAGCGCAGCGACTGCCCGAGCGGCGCCGCGCCGGCGATCAGGGCGACGGTCTCGGCCTCGACATAGAGGCGCGCGTGCCCGGCGCTCGCCGC
>JBHWTG010000161.1:0-7955 GCA_043427735.1 Tsuneonella sp.
CAACTCGACCAGGCGGAAGCGGCGCTGGCGGCGGCGCAAGCCCGCCATGCGCAGGAGATGGGCGTGCTCGAAGCCGAGCAAGCCAGGCTGCAGAAGTCGATCGAGGCGCTGGCAGCTCGCGGCCAGCGCGAGCTCGGCAAGCTCAAGCAGCGCCGCAAGGAGGCCGAAGCCGCCTATCGCGACGCGCTCGAGGCGTGGAGCGCCAGCTAGCGCGGCAGCCAGCGCATAACGCCTCCGGCGAACGGCGTCCACCATCCGGTCCTGATCCCGGCCGCGGCGAGCGTGTCGCTGGTCCACTGGTTGCAGGTGTTGCCCAGATGATAGCGACCCGGCGCGGCGTAGAACACGTCGTAGTCGTCGTATCCGGAGTGGCGGCGGCGTTGATCGGGCGGCAGAACCTGCGCTTCGATCGTGCGCACCAGCCGGGCATACTCCGCCGGGCGAAGCCGCAACCGGCGGGCGCTATCGCTGGGCGCCGGGCGGACATAATGCGCCACATGCAGCAGCCCCTCGCTGCCGATCGCCGCGCGCGCGGCCGCGGCGGGCGAGAGATCGGCCCAGGTGGGAGTCTCGAGGAACACCGCGCGCTCGCCCCAGCTCACCGAGACGTGCGTGTACGGCCGGTTCGGCGCGGCGAGATCGCCGGCCGGAAAAGCCCCGCGCCAGTCCTTTTGCGGCGTCACCAGCGGCATCACGATCGCGGTGTGGATGCCGTTGGTTTCCACCATGAGCGTCACGCCGTCGGCGGGCTCGGTCCAAGCGGCGTTGCGCGGTATCATGCTGCCGAGCCACCCGGCGAGCATGAACAGTCCGGCCGCCAGCGCGAGCCACGCGGCAATCCGTGCGAAGGCCCGCGCGATGCGCTTCGACACGCTCACCACGAGCGGATGGGGCAGAAGGTCATCCGACTTGCGCTCGTCCTGTGCCTGCCGAAGGACGCTTTCGCAGCCACAGGATCGACCAGTCGCCGTTGACGAGCCGCGCGGCCAGCCGGAACCCGGCGCGGCGATACGCGGCGCGCACCGCAGGCTCCTGCGTTTCCAGCAACCCGGCGAGCAGCAGACTGCCCCCCGGCACCAGCGCGCGGGCGAACGCCGGGGCCAGCTCGATCAGCGGCCCGGCGAGGATATTGGCGATCAGCAGGTCGTAGGGACCGCGCGCCTCGAGAAGCGGATGATCCATCCCCTGCGCGATCGCCATCGTGAGCGCGCCGCGCCCTGCGCCGAGGGCCACGCGGTTGAGCCGCGCGTTGTCGGCCACCACGCCCGCGCATACCGGGTCGATGTCGCTCGCGGTCGCCAGTGCGCGGGGCCACAATGCGAGGCCTGCGAAAGCGAGCAGCCCGGTACCGGTGCCGATGTCGGCCAGGTTGCGCGCGCGCACGCCGCGCGCTTTCATCGCGGCGAGCATCGCCAGGCAGCCCGCGGTCGTGGCATGATGGCCGGTGCCGAACGCCTGGCTCGCGGGGATCACCAACTCGATCGCGCCGGGCTCTGCCTCGGCGTCGGGAGTGCGCACTCGAAACGGCCCGGCGACGATCGGCTCGAGACCCTGCTGGCTCGCAGTCACCCAGTCCTGCTGGGTCACTTTCGAGACCGCGAGCTCGGGCGCCGGTTCGCCGAACAAGGCGGCGACGCGGCGCCTGTCGCCCGAGGTCGGTTTGCGAGGCAGGTACGCCTCGACGAACCATTCTTCCGGTCGATCAGCCTGCCCCGGGCTCGACCCTGGGTCGGCGATCTCCATGCCGACGAGCACCCAGTCCTCCGGCCAGTCGGCGGCGTCCTCGTGCGCGAGCAGCGCGCCGCGCGCGATCTCGCGTGGGCATTCGGCACGGATTATCCAGCAGTCAGCCACCGGCGGCTTCGTCGGCCAGCCGCTTGTCGAGCCGCGCCGAGGCGGTGGCGGCGTAGGCGCGGCAGCCCGCCGGATCGACCAACGGGGCGGCCCCGAGCAGCCGGTCGCGCCAGTTCGCGGCCACCGGATGCGGAGCGATCACGATGTCGCAAGGTGCCGCGGCGATCCGGGCGATGCCGCCGCGCATCGCCTGGACCAGCGCGGGACGATCGGAGAAGCGGTAGCCGTCCGCGCTGATCGGGTTCAGGCTGTCGACGTAGACGATCGTCTTGCAGGCCGGTCCCTCGCACGACCGCCAGGTCCAGCTCAGCGCGCCGGGGGTGTGGCCGGGGGTGGAGATCGCGGTGAACCCGAGCCCGCCGAGGCGGCGCGCGGTGTCGCCGGCGAGGACTGCGACCGCGCCGGTCACCGGGGGAAAGTCGGGGTGGCCCGATGCGGCCTGCGGATCGTCGGGCGCGGGCCTTCCGGTGCGCAACACCGCTGCGGCGGGCGCGCTCGCCACCACGGTGGCCCCGGTGGCGCTCTGCAGCCGCGCCATTCCCCCCACGTGATCGAAATGCTCGTGAGACATCAGCAGCGTCCTGACGTCGCGCGGGTCGAACCCGAGCGCGCGAATGTTGGCGAGGACGATCTCGGCCCCTTTGTCGGTGCCGCTGTCGAGCACGGTGTGCCCGTCCTCGCCGGTCACCAGCAAGGCGGTGATTCCGCAGGTGCCGACGTAGTACGTGTTGCCGTATATGCGGAACCGCGGGCCGGGCTGGTCCCATTCGTCGGCCGCTTCGCAGGCAGCCGCCCACGCGCGCTGGCCGGCCCCGGCGTCGGCGAGGGGAGCGGCCTCCGGCGCGGTGGCGCACCCGGCAAGCAAGGCGAGGGCAGGCAGGACTCTAGCGGACATAGCTGGCTCCGTTGGCGTCGAGCGTGGCGCCGGTCATGCTCGGGGGTGCGTCGAGCGCGCAGAATGCGATGATCGCGGCGATTTCCTCCGGCGTCGCAACCCGGCCGAGCGGAATGTCCGCTAGCAGCCCCGGCCCGCCGCGGCTCGCCAGGTAATCGCCGGCCATCGCGGTGTCGGTAAAGCCCGGAGCGATGGCGTAGCTGAGGATGCCTTCGGCGGCATATTGCCGGGCGATCGTCTTGTGCAGCGCGAGCATTCCGCCCTTGGCCGCGGCGTAATGCCAGTGCGCCGGGGAATCGCCGCGGTGCCCCGCGCGGCTGGCGACGTGAACGATGCGCCCCCCGCTCTTGCGTGCCTGCCAGTGGCGCACCGCGAACCGGCTGAGCTGGGCGGCGCTGGTGAGGTTGATCCGCAGGGTATCCTCCCAGCCATCGAGCCAGGCGATGTCCGACGCGTCGAGCGGGCTCGCGGCGAACCGCCCGGCGTTGTTGATCAGCACGTCGAGTGTGCCGCCGGCTGCTTCGAGCGCTTCTTCCCACAGCATCTGCGGAGCTTGCGGATCGGCGAAATCCGCCGCGAGCAGCCCGCCGCCCGGGCGGGTCGCCTGGCCGATGATGCGGCAGCCGCGGGCCTCGAGCGCGGCCTTCGCCGCCGCGCCGATCCCGCGCGAGGCCCCGGTGAGGAGGATGGTCGTCATCCGGCCCCTTTCCCGCATCGCGCGTTGCGTGTCGAGCGCTTGCACCCCGGGCCAACCGCGTTAAGGGGAGGGCGTTCAAACCCGGGACCCGAACATGGCCACCAATCGCCCCACGGCGCCGCACCTGCAGATCTGGCGATGGGGACCGCACATGACGGTGTCCATTCTCCACCGCGCTTCGGGCACGATTCTCGCCGTGGTCGGCCTGCCGCTGCTGCTGTGGTGGCTGGGCGCGCTGGCGAGCGGACCGGAGGCTTATGCCGGCTTCACGCGGTGGCTCTGGACCGGCGAGGACGGCGACACGGCGCAGGCGGTCGCCAACGTGCTGGCCAAAGTCGCGCTGGTGGTGACCACCTGGGCGCTGTTCGAGCATACGCTGTCGGGCATCCGGCACTACGTGCTCGATATGGGCGCGGGGTACGAGCTCGCCACCAACAAGCGCTGGTCGCACGCCGTGCTGATCGGCGCGCCGCTGCTCACCGCCGCCTTCTGGGCGGCCCTGTTGCTGCTGCGCTGAGGACGGACACGATGGGTAACGGCACCGAACTGGGCAGGGTCCGCGGGCTCGGCAGCGCGCGAAGCGGGGCGCATCACTGGTGGCAGGAGCGCCTGAGCGGCGCGCTGGCGCTGATCCCGATCGTGTTCCTGCTCGCGTCGCTGCTGCTGCTGCCCGACTTGCGATACGCGACGGTGCGCGAGTGGGCGGCGCAGCCGCTGACCGCGCTGGCGCTCGCCGCGCTGCTGCTGTCGAGCCTGTGGCACAACCGGCTGGGCTTGCGCGTGTTCATCGAAGACTACGCGCACGTCGCCTCGAACCGGATCGCGATCCTCATCGTGCTCGACGTGCTGACTTACGCCGCGGGCCTGTACGGGCTGTACGCGCTCGTGCGCATTGCCCTTTCGACCGGAGCCGCCTGATGGCCTCGCAGCCCAACGACAACGGCGCCGCCCGCCAGCCCGCGTACAGCATCGTCGATCACACCTACGATGTGGTGGTGGTGGGGGCCGGCGGATCGGGCCTGCGCGCAACCATGGGCGCGGCCGAGGCGGGCCTGCGCACCGCGAACATCACCAAAGTGTTCCCCACCCGCAGCCACACCGTGGCCGCGCAGGGCGGGATCGCCGCCAGTCTCGGCAACAACTCGCCCGATCACTGGACCTGGCACATGTACGACACGGTCAAGGGGTCGGACTGGCTCGGCGACCAGGACGCGATCGAGTACATGGTGCGCGAGGCGCCCCAGGCGGTGTACGAGCTCGAGCACGCCGGCGTGCCATTCAGCCGCAA
Organism: Tsuneonella sp.; assembly: GCA_043427735.1. GTDB lineage: Bacteria > Pseudomonadota > Alphaproteobacteria > Sphingomonadales > Sphingomonadaceae > Tsuneonella. Next base: position 4,735 of record JBHWTG010000161.1, read on the forward strand.
CCCCGACGGGACGATCTACCAGCGCCCGTTCGGCGGGCACATGCAGAACATGGGCGAAGGCCCCCCGGTCCAGCGCACCGCCGCCGCCGCGGACCGAACGGGGCACGCGATGCTCCACGCGCTCTACCAGCAGAGCCTGAAGTACGACGCCGATTTCTTCATCGAATACTTCGCGATCGACCTGATCATGAAGGACGGTGCCAATGGGCGGGAATGCGTCGGCGTGGTGGCGCTGTGCATGGACGACGGCTCGATCCACCGCTTCCGCGCCAAGGCGGTGGTGCTGGCGACCGGCGGCTACGGCCGGTGCTATTTCACCGCGACGAGCGCGCACACCTGCACTGGCGACGGCGGCGGGATGGTGCTGCGCGCGGGGTTGCCGCTGCAGGACATGGAGTTCGTCCAGTTCCACCCCACCGGCATCTACGGCGCCGGCGTGCTCATCACCGAAGGCGCGCGCGGCGAGGGCGGGTATCTCACCAACTCCGAAGGTGAGCGCTTCATGGAGCGCTACGCCCCGAGCGCCAAGGACCTCGCCAGCCGCGACGTCGTCAGCCGCTCGATGGCGCTGGAAATCCGCGAGGGGCGCGGGGTGGGCCCGAACAAGGACCACATCTACCTCCACCTCGACCATATCGATCCCAAGGTGCTCGCCGAGCGGCTGCCGGGCATCACCGAGAGCGGCAAGATATTCGCCAACGTCGACCTGACCCGTCAGCCGCTGCCGGTCTCGCCCACGGTGCACTACAACATGGGCGGCATCCCGTGTAACTACCACGGCGAGGTCATGACGATCGGCGCCGACGGCAATCCGGAGACCGTCGTCCCGGGCCTGTTCGCCGTGGGCGAAGCGGCCTGCGTTTCGGTCCACGGCGCCAATCGCCTCGGCTCGAACTCGCTCATCGACCTGGTGGTATTCGGCCGTGCGACCGGGCACCGGCTCAAGGACATCATCAAGCCCGGCACCGCGCACGACGAGCTGCCGAAGGATGGCGCCGACCTCGCGCTCTCCCGGCTCGATCGCTTCCGCAACGCCCGCGGCAGCACGCCGACCGCGGCGATCCGCAAGACCATGCAGCAGACGATGACCCGCCACGCCGCGGTGTTCCGCAACAGCGAGCTGCTGCGCGAAGGCGTGGCCGAGATGGCCAACGTCTACCGCTCGATGGCCGACATCTCGGTTACCGACCGGTCGCTGATCTGGAACAGCGACCTCATCGAAACGCTCGAGCTCGACAACCTCATCGCGCAGGCGAGCGTGACGATGGCGAGCGCCGAAAACCGCAAGGAAAGCCGCGGCGCGCATGCGCACGAGGACTTCCCCGAGCGCGACGATGCGAACTGGATGAAGCACACCGCGGCCTGGTTCGACGGCTGGGGCGGCCAAGGGGGGGCGGTGCGGATCGATTACCGCCCGGTCCACGAGTACACGCTGACCGACGATGTCGAGTACATCGAGCCGAAGAAGCGGGTCTATTGATCGCCGCGGGCGCATCGGGGGATCAAGCGGGCATTCAGCCCGCTTGGGGCACCGGCGCCAGGCTGCGTGCATTGATCGACGGGCGAGGCGTATGTTCGACTGGCTGAGCAACTTCTTCGCGATGCGCGGGCTGCCGCCGCACGGCTACTGCCTGCTGTGGGACCCGACGCTGGTGTGGACTCACGTCGTCGCCGATGCGCTGATCGCGCTCGCCTATTTCTCGATTCCCTTCGTGCTGTGGCGCCTGCTGCGCGTGCGGCGCGATGTCGACTTCGGCTGGATGGTCGGGCTGTTCGCGGTGTTCATTCTGGCCTGCGGGACCACGCACCTGTTCGGCATCTACACGCTGTGGGTCCCGGCATACGGCATCGAAGCGGCGATCAAGGTGGTCACCGCGATCGCCTCGATCGGCACCGCGATCCTGCTCGTCCCGCTGCTGCCCAAGCTGATCGCGCTGCCCTCGCCGGCGCAGCTGCAGCGCGTCAACGAGCAGCTCGTCGCCGAGAGCGCCGAGCGCGAGCGGACCGCCGAGATGCTCCGCCAGTCGCAGAAGCTCGAGGCGCTCGGCCGCCTCACCGGCGGCGTCGCGCACGATTTCAACAACCTGCTGCAGGTCGTGATCGGCAATCTCGAGCGGGTCCGGCGGCGCGGCGCGGCCGACGATCCGGCACTGTCGAAGGCGACCGGCGACGCGCTGCTGGCGGCCGAGCGAGCCGCCGAGCTGACCGATCAGCTGCTCACGTACGCCCGCCGCCAGCCGCTCGCGCCGCAGGCGATCGACCTTGCCGAGACGGTCCGCACGGTCGCCCCGCTGATCGAGCGCGCCGCGGGCCCCGACGTCGATGTGGAGCTCGACCTCGGCACCGAGCAGGCCATAGCGGTCGCCGATCGCAACCAGCTCGAAAACGCGCTGCTCAACCTGGCGATCAACGCGCGTGACGCGATGCCCGATGGCGGCAGCCTGCGGATCGCGATCGACCCGGCGGCCGACAGCGAACGGATCGAGCTGACAGTCGCCGATACCGGTTCGGGCATGGACGCGGAGACCGCCGAGCGCGCGACTGAGCCGTTCTTCACCACCAAGCCGGTCGGGCAGGGCACGGGGCTGGGGCTCAGCCAAGTGTTCGGAATGGTCCAGCAGCTCGGCGGCATCATGCGGATCGAGTCCGACCTCGGAACCGGCACTGTGGTTCGCTTGTTGTTACCCCGGGCCGCTCGGCCCTCAGAGGGGGAAGCGTAGTTCGGATGCCGCGAGTGCTGCTGGTTGAGGACGAAGCGCTCGTCCGCACGATGGCCGAAGAGGACCTCGCGGAGCTGGGTTGCACGGTCACCGCGGCTTCGACCGGCGACGAGGCGCTCGTGCTGATCGAGGCCGGCGAGCGGTTCGATCTGCTGGTCACCGATATCCGCATGCCGGGCGTGCTCGACGGCTGGGCCCTGGCCCGCCGTGCGCGCGAGGCGATGCCGACGATCAAGGTGATCTACGTCAGCGGATACCCCGGCGACACGCACGCGCCGGTCGAGCGCTCGACCTTCATCGGCAAGCCTTATCGCATCGACCAGTTGCGCTGCGCGATCTACCCCGATGTCGGGGGCGCCGCCTAGCGCCGGTCGTCGGGCGCCGCGCGCGGTTGGTCGAGCCCGGTTGGAGCCCGGCAGCGATCGGTGACAGCTTTGGCCCCGCGGGGAGGCAAGTCATGCGCATCGGCGGTATCGCTTCGATCCTGGTGGCGCTCGCCGC
>JBHWTG010000162.1:0-4509 GCA_043427735.1 Tsuneonella sp.
TCGCTGGTTGTGCCAGCGGCTGACGTCCTGACCCTCGAGCATGATGCGCCCGCTCGCCTTCGGCACCGACGCGCCAGTCGAATCGCCCGACCCGTTCTCCGGCCTGGCGGCCGCGATCAGCCGGACGGACGCCGCCGGTCAGCCGTTCGGCGGCTGGTTCCCCGGGCAGACCGTCACGCGGGAAGCCGCGCTTGCGGCCTATACCGCGGCGGGCGCCTACGCCGGGTTCGGCGAGAACCGGTTCGGCGAGCTCAAGCCCGGCCTCCGAGCCGACTTCGTGGTCGTCGATCGCGATCCCCTGATGGCTGCGCCGGCGGACCTGCGATCGACTCGGGTGCTGCAAACCTGGGTCGGCGGCGAGCGGGTTTATCTTGCCGGCCAGCGGACCGATGCTGCGACGATCAGCCGTTAACCTCTTATCAACCTTTCGTATGCGAATTGCCCTGAGCTTCATGGCCTTAGAAGCATGAGCGGCTGGTCGCTTCGAGCAATCGGAACGATCTGCGAGGTTGGGAGTTGGAGGCTAGCGTTGCCATTGCTCGGGGCGACCGTTGCCGAAAGGCAGCACTTGATCGGGGAACAAGCAAACGCCTGTTATTTTCATACAATCCGGGGTATTTCTGGGTTGAAACAGCTACCGGCTTCGCTTAGGGCGGCCGGGACGAAATGACCAAGACATGGTTTCGAGGAGATATCGTATGAAGTTCCGCACGCTTGCCGCTGCCGCCGCAGCTCTTTCGTTCGCGGCGGCTCCGGTCGTCGCTCAGGCCGCTCCGGAGCGCGCCGCTGCCCCGATCGAAGAAGGCAGCGAGATGGGCGGTTCGGGCTGGCTGCTCGGCCTGCTGGCGCTGGCCGCGTTCATTGCCGCGATCATCATCGCCACCAAGGGCGAGAACGATCCCGTCAGCCCGTAAGGCCGACGCATATGACCAGTTGAGAAAACGGGGCTTCGGCCCCGTTTTTTTGCCCACGCGCAGAGCGCTGCTCCTTTCACGGTTGATCGCGCGGGCAGGTCGCGCCACGGCGCGCCATGGACATGTTTCGCGGCCGGTTCGATCCCGACGTTCTCGCGCAGTGGGTGCTCACGCGCGGGCATCCGGGCTGGCTTGGGCTTCGCTACCGCGCGCATGGCCCGGACTGGTGCGAGCTCGAGCTTCCCTGGCGTAGCGACCTGATCGGCGAGGCGCGGCGGCCGGTGCTCGCCTCCGGCCCGATCGTAAGCCTGATGGATATGGCGGCGGGGATGGCGATCTGGGCGCAAGGCGGCGAGTTCCGTCCCGTCGCAACGCTCGATCTCAGAATGGACTACCTGCGACCATCGCGCGAACGGGCCGCGGTATTCGGCCGGGTGCAGTGCTACCGCCGCACCCGCTCGGCGGCGTTCGTGCGTGGTAGCGCGCACGACGGCGATCCGGGCGATCTGGTGGCGGAAATGACAGGCGTGTTCATGGCGCTCGATCCCGCACGGACGGTGTCGGCTTGAGCGAAGAGCTGACTGCCTATGCCCGGTCGCTGGGCATCTCCGTTTCAGACGGTGAGGCTGGCTGCGCGCCCGTGCTCTCGCTCGACTTCAAGCATGAGCTCGAGGGGCGTCCCGGCGCGTGGCACGGCGGCGCGATCGCCGGGCTGCTCGAAACCGCAGGCTATGCCGCGCTGCGGGCAGCGCTTGCCGCGGAGCGCCGCGATCCCCTGCTCAAGCCGATCAATGTCACGGTCCAGTATCTTTCGGCCGGCCGACCGCGCGAAGCCCATGCACGCGGGCGGATTGTCCGGCTCGGCCGCCGCAACGCCAACCTGTCGGTCGAAGCCTGGCAGGACGATCCCGCACGCCCGATCGCGAGCGCGGTGATGAACGTGCTGATGGTCGAAGAAGCCGCGGGCTAGCGGCTACTCGGGGGGATCGGATGGAGGCCGCGGAGGCTGTCCGGGATCGACCCGCACCCCCTCGCGCCCGACACGCAAGTCGACCGGCACACCGCCCACATCGGTGCTGACGGTTACTCCCTCCCCGCCGATCCGCACCCGCGAGCCGCGCTCGTCGAGCGGGAACTCGGCGGTCGGGACGGCATCGGGCCCCGGCACGTCCATCGGTTCCACCGGGGTGCCGGGATCCTCCTGCACGTCGGGCGCGGGGGCCGGCCGGGAAACGCCCTTGCCCAGCGCCTGGGCCATGAAGTCGCGCCAGATTCGCGCCGGGACGCTGCCGCCGGTGATCCCGTTCAATGGGGTGTTGTCGTCGTTGCCGACCCACACCCCGACAACCAGATCGCCCGCATATCCGACGAACAGCGCATCCCGATAGTCCTGGCTGGTGCCGGTCTTGCCGTAGTTCGCCACCGACAGCGCCGCGGCGCGACCGGTCCCCCGGTTGATCGCGGCGCGCAGCATCCGCTCCATGTCGGCGTGGACCCGCCCCGACACCCGCTCGCGCTTCGACCAGTCCCAGGCCTGCGCAAGCCAGCCCTTTTGCGGTTCGGCGAAGGCCCGCGGACCCACCGGGAAATCGTTGGCGGCGACCCCAGCGTAGGCCGCGGTCAGCTCGAGCAAGGTCATCGTCGAGGTGCCGAGCGCCAGGCTCGGGTCGCCTTCGGCGAGCGGCGAGCGCACGCCGAGCTCGCGCGCGGTGGCGATCACCCGTTCGCTCCCGACCGTCTGCAGGAGGCGCACCGCGGCAACGTTGCTCGAGCGCGCGAATCCGTCTTCGAGCGAGATGCTGTCGCTATAGCTGCCGCCGGCGTTCTTGGGGCGATAGCCGCCGCTTTCGATCGGCCGGTTGTCGATCCGGTCCTCGGGCCTCATCCCAGACTGCAATGCGGCCAGCCAGACGAACAGCTTGAAGGTCGAGCCCGGCTGGCGGCGCGCCTGCGTGGCGCGGTTGAACGGCGATTTCTCGTAGTTCGTGCCGCCGATCATCGCGACGACCTCGCCGTTCGGCCGCATTGCTACCAGCGCGACCTGCGCCTTGCCGGGCACTCGCGCGGTTACGCGGCGGGCAATCGCTTGCAGCCGCGAATCGAGCGTGGTGGTCAGCGTCTGCCCGCCATAGCCAGCTTCGGCGAGGTGGCGTCCTTGGGGCAGCGCCCAGTCCGCGAAATAGGTCCCGGTCGGCAGCTTCGGCGCCGGACGCACATCGAGCGCGGGCGGGCGCATCGCCGCGGCTTCGGCCGGCGTCAGATAGCCCGCGTCGATCATCGCCGCCTTGACCAGGCCCATGCGCCGCACCGCCCGGTCGTAATGCCTGGTGGGCGCGAATCGCGAAGGCGCCTGCACGAGGCCGGCCAGCATCGCCGCCTGTTCGGGCTTGAGCCGCTCGGGCTGGCGGTAGAAATAATGCAGGCTCGCCGCACGCAACCCATAGTGATTGTCGCCGAAGTAGGCATTCGAGAGGTAACGCTCGAGGATCTCGTCCTTGGTCAGCCATGCCTCGAGCCAGAACGCGATCAGCGCTTCGCGCGCCTTGCGGGTGAGGGTCTGCTCGGGCGTCAGGAAGGTGAACTTGGCGAGCTGCTGGGTGATCGTCGAGCCACCGCCCACCCCGCTCCACGCCGCGCGCGCGATCCCCCGCGGGTCGACGCCCCAGTGCGAATAGAACCGCCGGTCCTCGATTGCCAGGAAGGCCTCGACCACGTGCGGCGGCAGCTTGTCGACCTCGACCGGCTTGTCGATCACCGCCCCATTGCGGGCGATCGGCGTCCCGTCGGCGGCGAGCAGCGTGAGCTGTGGCGGGGCGATCGGCTCGAGCGACTTCGACAGCGGCGCGGTAACCGCGAGCCACGCGACGATCAGGATCAGCAGACCGACGAGCGCGGCGATGCCGCGCACGATCCACCAGCGCCTGCGGCGGCCCAGCCAGGTTCGCTTGGTGGGAGCCTCGATCGCCCCGAGCCGACGATCCCAATCGTCGAACCGCTGCGAAACGTCGCGATCATCGTTCAGGACTTCGCCGAAGCGGCCGTGCAGCGGATAGTAACCGCCGTGCGGGAGAGCATCGGGCGCTGGCTTGGGACGGGACCAGGGAAGCGACATCGGTAGTGTATTACCAGCTCAATACAGCCATGCCTAGCCGCGGCAGACTGAACGACCGGTAACAAGCGCTCAGTTCTTGGCCACTACGCTCTCGGGAAGGTCCACTCCGAACACCCGCTGGTAGTACTCGGCGACGATCACCCGCTCGGCCTCATCGCACTTGTTGAGGAACGTGAGGCGGAAGGCGAATCCGACGTCGCCGAAGATCGCCGCATTCTGCGCCCAGGTAATCACCGTGCGCGGGCTCATCACGGTCGAGATGTCGCCGCCGATGAAGCCTTGGCGGGTCATTTCCGCGACCTTGACCATGTCGGCGATGACCTTGGGGTCGGTCTCGGGGCTCTTTGCGAGAACGATCGCCTGCTCGGTCTTGGCCGGCAGGTAATTGAGCGCCACGACCATGTTCCAGCGATCCATCTGGCCCTGATTGATCGCCTGCGTGCCGTGATAGAGCCCGCTGGTGTCGCCCAGGCCCACGGAGGA
>JBHWTG010000163.1:0-3485 GCA_043427735.1 Tsuneonella sp.
ATACTGGAGGCCCCCGCCCGTGCTGATTGGCTCGACGAGCGCTGGCAGCCGGTCCGCGCCACCGACCAGCGCCGCCGCTTCGGCTTTGGCTCGGGCAATTTCGTCGGGGGAGATGACAAGCGACGGCAGCGCTCCATCGACCTCGACCGTCAGCGCCGCCGCCCCTTCGTTGCGCGTGGACAGGTCCGGGTCGGTCATCAGCGGATCGCCCAGCGCCTGCGCGACCTGGGGATCGCGTTCGGGCGGCGGCGGCCCGCGCTCGTCGGCTCCGCACGCTGCGAGCAGCGCAAGAGGGATCGCGGCGGCGGGGCGGATCATTTCGCCCGCTTACCGCACCCAGCTTAGCAAAAGAAGAAGGCGCCCGCCGCCGAAGCGGAGGACGCCTTCCGCGACCCCCTGAAGGGTTCGCGCTCGCGGCCGCGGGTGGGCACGGCCGCCAAGCTTGTCAGGTCAGCGGCACCGGGTCCTGCTGCGATCGATCGAGCGGCCGAGCAGCGCGCCGCCCGCAGCGCCGAGGATCGCGCCGAGCGTGCGGTCGCCATAGCGGCCGGCGATCTCGCGGCCGAGCAGCGCGCCGCCGGCGGCGCCGATCACCAGCCCGGTGGTGCCGTTCGAACGGCGGCAGTAGTACCGGCCGTCGTCGCCCTGCCACACGCGCGTATTGGCGTAGACCGGTTCGCCGTAGGAACTTTGCTGGTAGCCGTAACCGTTGTTGGAATAGCGCCCGTCGTTGTAGCGCTCGTAATGCCGCCGGTGCTTCGGGCCGTGCTCGGCCCGGGCGTCGGCCCACACCGCGCTGTTGGTCCAGGCGGCGCTGTGCGCGGCGGGGGCGGCGGCGGCGGGGACGGCCATCGCCAGGCCCGGGACGGCCAGAGCCAGCGCGGCAGACTTGAACATCTTGGTCATCATCGGGTCTTTCCTTCTGCGTCTCTCGTCGACCGAGAGGCTGAGTGGCTGCCCCTGCTGTCCTGTTCATAAATAGTCCTGCCTTACTGAACGGAGCGCAACGACGCTTTCAGATTGCGAATTTTTCTTCCGAGCTTTTGGCAGACGAAAATCCGCGAATTTCCGCGATGCGATGCTAGGCGCGCCGCGTGACGCACGATCCGAACCTGAACGAAGGCCGCGAGAAGCGCCGGTCCGGCTTCCCCGCCGCGGTGGGGGCCTACCTCATCTGGGGCTTCCTGCCGCTTTACCTGATTCTGGTGCGCGCGGTGCCGGCGGCCGAGTTCGTCGCCTGGCGGGTGATCTGGACTTTGCCGCTCTGCCTGCTGATCGCCGCGCTGCGGCGCCAGTTGCCCGAGATCGCCTCGGCGCTGCGCGATCGCCGGGCCGTGGGCTGGCTGGCGTTGAGCGCCGCCCTGATCGGCGGCAACTGGCTGATCTACATCTGGGCGATCCAGGCCGGCGAGGTGCTCGCCGCGAGCCTCGGATACTACATCAATCCGCTGGTCAACGTGCTGCTCGGCACGCTCTTTCTCGGCGAGCGACTGAGCAGCCGCCAGTGGCTCGCGGTCGGCGTCGCCGGGATGGGGATCGCCGCGCTGCTCGGCGGGGCGCTGACCACGCTGTGGATCAGTCTGTCGCTCGCGCTCACCTTCAGCGCCTACGGCCTGCTGCGCAAGCAAGTGGCTGTCGGCGCGCTGCCGGGGCTGGCGGTCGAGACCGTCCTGTTGCTCCCGCCCGCGCTAGCGGTCTCCGGATGGTACGCGGCGGGCGCGGAAGGCTCCTCGTTCGGCGGCGATCTCGAGATCAGCCTGCTCATCGTCCTCGGCGGGGCGGTGACCGCGATCCCGCTGTGGCTGTTCGCGGTGGCCGCGCGGCGGATGGATTATTCAACGCTGGGGTTCATCCAGTTCCTTTCGCCCACGATCGTGTTCGTGCTCGGGCTGACGGTGTTCGGCAAGCCGCTGCATCCGGCCGAGCTCGCCGCGTTCGTCGCCATCTGGATCGCGGTGGCGATCTTCACGTGGGACCTGTGGCAGCGCGCCCGCGGGGTCAGGCCGCCAGTCGCCAGCTGAGCGTCTCGCCCGCGTGGAAGGGCACGACAGGAACGCCACGTACCTCGATCGACTCGGGCACCTCGACCTCGACGCGTTCGAAGGTGACGGTACCGCTGTTCGCAGGCAGCCCGTAGAACACTGGGCCGGCGAGCGAGGCGAAGGTCTCGAACCGGTCGAGCGCGCCCTCGGCCTCGAACACCGCCAGGTAGCTCTCGAGCGCGAACGGGGCGTTGAAGATGCCCGCGCAGCCGCAGGCGCTTTCCTTCGCCTCGCGCGCGTGGGGCGCGCTGTCGGTACCAAGGAAGAACTTTGCCGAGCCCGAGGTGGCCGCCGCGCGCAGCGCCAGCCGGTGCGCCTCGCGCTTGGCCACCGGCAGGCAATAGGCGTGCGGTCGGATGCCGCCGACCAGCATCGCGTTGCGGTTGATGTGCAGGTGCTGCGGGGTGATCGTGCCCGCGACGTTGGGCCCCGCCCCTTCGATAAAGGCGATCCCTTCGCGCGTGGTGACGTGCTCGAGCACGACCTTGAGGCCGGGGAACTGCCGCACGATCCAGTCGAGATGGCGCTCGATGAACACCGCCTCGCGGTCGAACACATCGACTTCGGCATCGGTCACCTCGCCGTGCACGCACAGCACCAGCCCCGCTTCCTCCATCGCCGCGAACACCGGGGCGAGCCGCGCGAGGTCGGTGACGCCGTGCGCGGAATTGGTGGTGGCGTTGGCCGGATAGAGCTTTGCCGCGGTCAGCACTCCTTCGGCCTTGCCGCGGGCGAGATCCGCCGGGTCGGTGGCGTCGGTCAAATAGGCGGTCATCAGCGGCTCGAACACCAAGCCTGCCGGCACCGCGGCGCGGATGCGGTCGCGATAGGCGCGCGCATCGGCTGCGGTGATGACCGGGGGCGAAAGGTTCGGCATCACGATCGCGCGGGCGAACTGGCGGGCGGTGTGGCCGGCAATGCCGGCCAACATTTCGCCGTCGCGCAAGTGCACGTGCCAGTCGTCGGGGCGGCGAATGGTCAGGGAGTCGGTCATCGCCTTCCCCTTAGGGCGCGCCGTTCCTATCTGCCACCCATGCCCGCCACCCGCCTGTTCGACCGCGCGATCGTTCGCGTGACCCCCACCGACCCGGCCGAGGACGCCGCCGACTTCCTCCAGGGCCTGCTGACCAACGACGTCGCCGGGCCGCTACCCGCCTACGCCGGTCTGCTGACCGCGCAGGGCAAGGCGCTGTTCGACCTCATCGTGTGGCCCGGAGCATCGGGCGAGCTGCTGCTCGATTGCGAGGCGGAGTCGGCGGAGGAGCTCGTCAGGCGGCTGTCGCTCTATCGCCTGCGCCGGAGGATCGCGATCGCGCGCGACGACGCGCTTGGCGTGCATTGGGCCGCGCACCCCACCGGCGAAGGAGCGGCCGATCCGCGGCTGGCGGCGCTCGGCGAGCGGTGGCTGGCCCCGGCAGCGCCCGGCGACGAGCCCGCAGACGA
>JBHWTG010000164.1:0-4152 GCA_043427735.1 Tsuneonella sp.
GACCCCGGTGGTCGGGTTGGCCACGATGAACGGGTAGCCGGACGTGATATAGCGCTCGTTGGTCAGGTTCTTGCCATAGACGCCCAGCGAGAAGCGGTCGCCGGCCCAGCGGTATGTGACCCCCGCGTCGACCAGCTGATATGCGGGCTGATCGAGATAGGGGTTGGCAAACTCGAACTGCTGAGTGCGCGAGCGGTGCGAGACGGTGAGGTTGGCCGACAGGTCGCCCGCGCCGATCGGCACGTCAGCCCCGAGGGTGGCCGAGGCGGTGAATTTCGGCGTGTTCTGCGGCCGGCGGAAAGCCGACACGTCGGCCCCGGTTCCGCCGATGTACTCGAGGAACTTGGCGTCGATGTAGCCAGCCGTGGTGGCGAGGGTGATCTGCGAGCCCGGCCCGGCGAAGTCGCGCGCCACCCGCGCGAACAACTCGGCCTCGACACCCTTGAAACGGGCGCGCGCGGCGTTGGTGGTCGTGCCGGCGAATCCTTCGAAGATTCCGTCGCCGTTGGCGTCGATACCCTCGGAGCCGGGGATCTGGACGTTGGTGTAGTCGGCGTAGAAGCCCGTCAGCGCATAGGTCAGCGCGCGGCCGAACGCCGAACCCTTGACCCCCACCTCGTAGCTGTCGACCTCTTCGGGATCGAACAGGAAGAAGTCGTATGCCTCCTGGTAGCTGCGCACGCCGTCGCGGTTCGCGTCGACCACCTTGGTGCCATCCGCGCGCGGGTCGAAGCCGCCGCCTTTGAACCCCTTCGAGTACGAGGCGTAAACCATGATGTCTTCGCTCGGCTTGATCGCTACCGACGCGCGCGGGGTCCACTTCTCAAAGCTCGCCTCGCCGCGGAAGTCGGTCAGCGGTCCGCCAAGGTTCACGCCGGCGCCGCCAAATTGCGGCGAAGGCAGGAACAGGCGATTCTGCTTCAGGATGATCGAGCGGCGATTGTCCCTGGTGTAGCGCAATCCGCCCGAGACGCTCAGCCAGTCGGTGAAATCGAAGGTGAAATCGCCGAACGCCGACCACGTCTCGGTGTTGACGTCGCCGCTGGTGAACTGGCCGAAATTGGACGCGAGCGGAATCCCGATCAGCGGCCCGGTGGTCGCCAGGATCACGTCGAACTGGGTCAGCGCGTTGGCTTCGAGGTAGTAGAAGCCGACCAGGCCGTTCAGCCGGTCGCTGTCGTAAAGCAGCTGGAATTCCTGGCTGGTCTGGTCGTTGAAGTAGAGCCCCGGCACGTCGAAATCGACCGTCGGCAGCGAATCGAAGTCGATCGGCACGAAGCTCTTGTCCTCGCGCCACGCGCTGATGCTGCGCAGCGTGAAGCTGTCCGACAGTTCGGCGGTCACGTTCATGGTCAGGCCGTAGGACTTGATGTCCTGCGCCGGCACCGTCAGCCCGGCGCGCGTGTCGTAGACATTGTCCAGCACCGGCGCGCCCGAGAGGTAGCCGGGGAACAGGCGGTGGCCGTTGCGCGGGTTCGATTCGTCCTTGGTGTAGTCGCCCGAGACCCGCACGAACAAACGGCTGTCGGGCGATTCGAACTCGACCGACGCGCGCCCCGCCCAGACATCCTTGTTGTAGTTCTCGATCCCCAGGTTGAGGTTGTCGCCGAAGCCGCCGCGGCTGAGGCGCGCGCCCGAGACGCCGAACTTGAACATGTCGCCCAATGGAACCGCGACGCTGACGACCGCGTCGGCCTGGTCGTGTGTGCCGTAGGTCGCGCGCAGCTTGAACTCGGGATCGTCGGGCAGGCGGCGGGTAACGTACTTGATCGCGCCGCCGATCGTGTTGCGGCCGTACAGCGTGCCTTGCGGCCCGCGCAGCACCTCGATCCGCTCGACGTCGTAGATGTCGAGCACCGCGGCTTGTGGGCGGTTGAGGTAGACGTCGTCGAGGTAGATGCCGACCCCGGCCTCGAATCCTCCCACCGGGTCCTGCTGGCCCACGCCGCGGATGAACGCCGACAGCGTCGAATTGGTCGCGCGGCTGGTCTCGATGGTGACGTTGGGGGTGGTGTCGCCGATGTCGGTGATGTCGAGCGAGCCGGTCTCCTCCAGCGCTTCGGCGCCGTAGGCGGTGACCGCGATCGGCACGTCGAGCAGGTTTTCCTCGCGGCGGCGCGCGGTGACGACGATGCCGGCATCGTCTTCCTCGGCAGCGATGCCCTCGGCGGATTCCTGCGCATCGGAAACCTGCGCCGCGGCCGGGGCGGCAACGGCGCCGAGCGCGAGCACGCTCGAGAAGGCGAGGTGGCGGGCGCGAATGGACATGCGGATCATGGGACGACTCCTCCGGGCACGGCGGCGCTTCGCGGCCGCTCGTCGAAGCCTCCTATTGAAACATGAACCACCTTTCAACTTTTATCGTTGCGCATGGGCGAGATTGGTTCATAATCGTTGCTCGATGGCCACAAGTCCGCAGCCTTCCCCCAGCCCGGCCAGCCCCGGCAAGGCGCCGCGCACCGCGCGCGGGCGCGAGACGCTGCGCAAGCTGCTCGATGCTGCGGCCAAGGAGTTCGGCGAGGTAGGCTTTCACGCCGCCTCGATCAGCGGAATCACCCGCCGCGCGGGTACCGCGCTGGGCAGCTTCTACACCTATTTCGACAGCAAGGAGGCGATCTTCTCCGCGCTGGTCAGGGACATGAGCGAGGCGGTCGCGCGCGAGGCGGCAGTGGCGCTGGCGCGGGACGAGCGCGGGGTCGAGCGCGAGCGCGAGGTGCTGGGCGCGTTCCTCGCGTTCGCCCGCAACCACAAGGAAATCTACCGCATCATCGACGAGGCGGAGTTTGCCGACCCGGCGAGCTACCGCGCGCACTACGAGAACGCCGCCGAGCGCATCGCTGCGCGGCTCGACGAGGCGGTGCGCGACGGCCTCGTTACCCCGGGCGACAACGAGGTGCGCGCCTGGGCGATCATGGGCGCCAACGTGTTCCTCGGCCTGCGCTACGGCGTATGGGACGAGCGCCGCCCGATCGGCGAGATCACCGCCGCGGTCGAGGCGCTGCTGCGCGAGGGGATCGCAGCGCGCTAGCTCGCCAGCAGGCTGGCGTTGCCCCCGGCGGCGGTCGTGTCGATGCACACCACCCGCTCGGTGGCGAAGCGCAGAACATAGTGCGGGCCGCCCGCCTTGGGGCCGGTGCCCGACAGGCCCTCCCCGCCGAACGGCTGGCTCTCGACCACCGCGCCGATCTGGTTGCGGTTGACGTAGAGGTTGCCGACCTTCGCCAGCCGCTCGACCGTGCGCCGGGTCTCCGCGATGCGGCTGTGAAGACCGAGCGTGAGGCCGAAGCCCACCGCATTGATATCGGCGATGACCTTGTCGAGCTCGCCGCCCCGGAAGCGCGCGACGTGAAGCACCGGCCCGAAGTTCTCTTGCGCGAGCTCGCGGATCGAGCCGATTTCGATGATGGTGGGGGCGACGAAGTGGCCCGCCTCGGTGCCCGGGGGCAGCTCGCGCCGCCAGACCGTGCCCGCGGCGGCCACGTGCGCCTCGAGCGCGGCCTTCGCCTCGGCATCGATCACCGGGCCGACATCGGTCGCCAGGTCCTGCGGATCGCCGATCACCAGCGCCTCGAACGCGCCCTTGATCATCGCAAGCATCGCATCGGCGACATCGTCCTGCAGGTAGAGCACGCGCAGCGCGCTGCAGCGCTGGCCGGCGCTCTGGAAGGCGCTCGCGACCACGTCGCGGGTGACCTGCTCGGGCAGCGCCGAGCTGTCGACGATCATCGCGTTCTGCCCGCCGGTTTCGGCGATCAGCGTGGCGATGGGCCCCTCGCGCGCGGCGAGGCTGCGGTTGATCGCATGCGCGGTGGCGGTCGAGCCGGTGAAGGCGACCCCGGCGATGCGCGGATCGCTGGTGATTGCCTGCCCCACCTCGCCCGCCCCGGGGAGCAGCTGGAGCACCTCGGGCGGGATGCCGGCCGCGTGGCACAGCCGGATCGCCAGCGCGGCGATCAGCGGGGTCTGCTCAGCGGGCTTGGCAATAACGGTGTTGCCCGCCGCCAGCGCGGCAGCGGCCGGGCCGATGAAGATTGCCAGCGGAAAATTCCACGGGCTGATCGTGGCGAACACCCCTCGCCCGGCAAGATAGAGGCGGTTTTCCTCGCCCGTCGGGCCGGGGAGCACTTCGTGGCGGGTGAACAGGGTGCGCGC
>JBHWTG010000165.1:0-5122 GCA_043427735.1 Tsuneonella sp.
ACTGTACAGCGCGGCCCACGACAGCAGGAGAAAATACCGGCCGATGGCGAGCTCGACCAGCGGCAGCCAGCGATTGCCGCCGGTATCGGCCGGCAGCACCACGCGGTTGACCGTGGCGCCGTCGGGCCCCAGCGGTCCTTCCGCATCGGGATCGAGCGCAGAAGGGGCTTCGATGATCAGGTTGCCCGACGCGTCACGAGTGACCCGCACCCCCCGGCTTTCGCCGATTTTCCGTTCGACCTGGTTTCGGACGTCGGCGAATACGAGCTGATTGATCTGCGCAATCGCCAGGGAGCTCGGCACCGCGAGGATCAACGCGCCCGCAATCTGGATTCCGAGACGCTGACGGTCCAAGCCGCGCAGGATGAGCCACAAAGCGAGGGTGACCGCCATACCCCCGAGGCACACCAGCGCCCGGCGCCACAGCAGCTCGCCCTGCATCTCGAGCCCGATCACCGATCGGATCGTGACGAGCACGAAATAGCAGGCCCACAGCCCGGCGATCGAGGCCAGCACCGTGCGAACGGGTACCCCGCGATCCTGCTCGTCCATCGAACGGTCCATCCGCGCGGGTTACTGCCTCACGCGGCGATCCCGCGCCAGCCCCCGCGTCGGGCCCCGTCGGCGGTTCGTCGGTCCGCTCACGCCATTGGCAGAAGGTGCTCGCGAGCTATCCTCTCGCGCCACTCGGCCGGCGCCAGAGTGTGGACGTTGGCGCCGGTGGCGTCGACCGCCACCGTCACCGGCATGTCCTCGACCCGAAACTCGTAGATCGCCTCCATTCCGAGGTCCTCGAACGCCACCACCTTCGCCTCGCGGATCGCCCGCGCGACGAGATACGCCGCACCGCCGACGGCCATCAAATAGGCGACCTTGTGCCGGGCGATCTCGGCGACCGCGCCCTGGCCGCGCTCGGCCTTGCCGATCATCGCCAGGAGCCCGAGCTCGAGCATCATGTCGGTGAACTTGTCCATTCGGGTGGCGGTGGTCGGGCCCGCCGGGCCGACGACTTCGCCGAGCACCGGGTCCACCGGGCCCACGTAATAGATCGCCCGACCCGCGAAGCTGACCGGCAGCTCCTCGCCTCGTGCGAGCATGTCCTGGATGCGCTTATGCGCCGCGTCGCGCCCGGTCAGCATCGCGCCATTGAGCAGCAGGCGGTCGCCGGCCCGCCAGCTCTGCACCTCGCCGGGCGTGAGCGTGTCGAGATCGACCCGCTTCGCCGCCGCGTCGGGCGTCCAGTGAACGTCGGGCCACTCCGAAAGCGCGGGCGGCTCGAGATAGCTCGGACCCGTGCCGTCGAGCGTGAAGTGCGCGTGCCGCGTGGCCGCGCAGTTGGGGATCATCGCCACCGACTTGCCCGCCGCGTGGCACGGCCAGTCGAGCATCTTGACGTCGAGGATCGTGGCGAGACCGCCGAGACCCTGCGCGCCGATGCCGAGCGCGTTGACCTTGTCGAAGATCTCGATCCGCAGCGCTTCGAGGTCGGTCTGGGCCCCGCGCGCCTTCAGCTGCGCCATGTCGATCGGTTCCATCAGGCTCTGCTTGGCGAGCTTGACGCAGTGCTCGGCGGTGCCGCCGATGCCGATCCCCAGCATCCCCGGCGGGCACCACCCAGCGCCCATCTGCGGCAGCATCTCGAGCACCCAGTCGACGATCGAGTCGCTGGGATTCATCATCTTGAATTTCGACTTGTTCTCGCTGCCGCCGCCTTTCGCGGCGACATCGACCGATACGGTGTCGCCGGGGACCATCTCGACCGACAGCACGCACGGTGTGTTGTCGCGGGTGTTGCGGCGGGTGAAACGCGGGATCGGCGAGAACCGAGGCGCGCAAGCGGTTCTCAGGGTGGGTGTAGGCCCGGCGCACCCCCTCGTCGACAACCTCCTGCAAGCTGCGCCGCGAGCCCAGCCGGCAGTCCTGCCCCCACCTGACGAACACGTTGACGATGCCGGTGTCCTGGCAGATCGGCCGGTGCCCTTCGGCGCACATCCGGCTGTTGGTGAGGATCTGCGCGATCGCATCCTTCGCCGCCGGGCCCTGCTCGGCGTCGTACGCCGCGCCGAGCGCGCGGATGTAGTCCATCGGGTGGTAGTAACTGATGAACTGGAGCGCGTCGGCGACGCTCTCGATCAGGTCGTCCTCGCGGATGACCACCGCCGCGGGCATGTTGAAGTCGTTCATCGAAACCTATTTCCTGCCGGCCGATTCGCCACAGGCCGATAGGCGTCGCGCGGGCAGGGCGTCAAAGCGCTTGGCGCACGGCGGGCTTTCGTCCAAAGCACGCGGGCGTTGACCAGCTGTGTTAGGCTGTTAATACAGGTTAGAACGAATGGCCGCGACCGCCCGCCTCGATATCGACTTCGCCGCCGCGCGGCGCGCGATGATCGACAGCCAGCTGCGCACCAGCGGGGTGAACGAGCCGTGGGTGCTCGCGCGAATAAACGCTGTACCGCGCGAGGAATTCGTGCCGTCGGAGCTGCGCAGCGTTGCGTATATGGACCGGGCCGTGCCGCTCGGCGAGGGCGCAATGCTCGCCGCGCCGCTGTTCTACGGCCGGCTGCTGGCCGAAGCGAAGCCCACCCGCACCGACAGCGTCCTGGTGGTCGACGCAGGCAGCGGCTATCTGCCCGCGCTGCTCGCCGGGATGGCGCGTTCGCTCGCGGTCCTGGCGCCCGACGACGTGTTCTCGGGCAGCGGTGCCGGCGGATATTCGCTCCTGCTGGTGGACGGGGCAGCCGAGCATCTGCCGCAGGACCTGGTCGATCGGCTTGCGCAAGGCGCGCGCGTGGTGACCGGGATCGTGGACAACGGGGTCACGCGGCTGGCTGTGGGTCGCAAGGCCGGCACGACCGTCGCGCTGCTGCCGCTTGCGGAGATGGGAATTCCCCGCCTCGCCGCGTTCGACAAGCCGAAAGCATGGACCTTCTGACCATGCGCCGCCAGGGCCGCCGCCTTCTGCTGCTGGGCAGCACGCTGGGACTGATCGCCACGCCGGCGCAGGCGGACACCTTGCGCGAGGCGCTGAACGGCGCCTATCGCACCAATCCCACGCTCCAGGCCGCGCGCGCCCAGCAGCGCGCACTCGACGAGAGCGTGCCGATCGAGAAGTCGGCCGGGCGGCCTAACGTCGACGCAAGCGCGCAGTACATCGAATTCGTCAAGTCGAGCCCGGGCAGCAATGCCGCGCCCGACCGCCGGCTGAGCGCGGGGCTCGATCTCGGAGTGCCGATCTATTCGGGCGGCGCGGTGCGCAACTCGATCCGTGCCGCCGAGAACCGTGTCGAGGCCGGGCAGGCGGATTTGCGCGGGACCGAATCGGCGATCTTCACCCAGACGGTCGCGGCGTACATGGACGTCATCCGCGGCGAGGCGCTGGTCGGGCTCAACGCCAGCCAGGTCGAGGTGTTGCGGGTCAACGTGCAGGCCACCAGCGACCGGTTCGAGATCGGCGATCTCACCCGCACCGACGTTGCCCAATCGCAGGCGCGCCTCGCGTTGGCGCAAGGCGATCTGCAGACCGCCCGCGCCAACCTGATCGCCGCGCGCGAGGAATACATCCGCCTCACGGGCCTTGCCCCCGACGACCTGCAGCCGCCACCGCCGTTGCCAGGCCTGCCGGCCAGCGTCGAGGACGCGGTGGCGGTGGCGCTCGAGGAGAATCCCGATCTCATCGCCGCGCGCGAGCGGGCCGAAGCCTCGCGGTTCGACATCGACGTCGCCGGTTCGGGCCGCCTGCCGCGCGTGTCCGTGTTCACCGGGTCGGATTACGGCACCACGCTGGGCTCGGTGAACAACCCGCTGGTCGCCGAACGCAGCAGCGGAGTGCAGGCAGGGGTGCAGGTTTCGGTTCCGCTGTTCCAGGGCGGGCGACCGGCGGCGCTCGAACGGCAGGCGCAGGCACGCTCGGCCGCGGCGCTCGAGAGCGTGATCGCCGCCGAGCGCGACGCGATCGCGCAAGTCCGTTCGGCCTGGTCGAGCTGGCAGGCGGCGACCGCAATCATCGCCAGCAACCAGAGCGCGGTCGACGCCGCGACGCTGAGTCTGGAAGGCGTGCGCGCCGAGAACACCGTGGGCAACCGCACGATTCTCGACATCCTCAACGCCGAGCAGGAACTCGTGTTCGCGCGCGCGCAGCTGATCACTGCGCGGCGCAATGCCTACGTCGCCGGGTTCAGCCTGCTCGCCGCGATGGGCCGCGCCGAAGCGCGCGACCTCGGCCTGGGCGACGACGGTCCGCTCTACGATCCGCAGCTCAACTACGAGCGCGTGCGCGGCAAGTGGTGGGACTGGGAGAAGGAGTCCGATCCAGTCCTCCAGTCGACGCGCACCGTTGACATCCCCGCCCCCGATGCGGAGATTCCGCCCGACGCTGATTCGCGCGCGGCCGGCGGCGCGAACTGAGACGGGGGTCCGAAGATATGCGCCAGGAAGGCGAGGCGTCGGTCGAGGAAATCCTCGAGTCGATCAAGAAGGTGATCGCGCGCGACAACCGCGCGAGCGCGCTCGACACGCGCCGGCGCCGCGAAAGCGAGGGGGTCGACGATTTCCCCGAGCCGGCCGATGCCGAGGAGGCCGACGAGGTGCTCGATCTCGCCGCCGCCGAATTCGTCGAGGAAGCGCCCGGACCCGGGGAACAGCACGATACCGACGCGCCGCTCCTCACAGACAGCGCGCGCGAGGCGATGCGCGAGAACCTCGCCGCGCTGGCGATGCTCGCCGAGCCCGGGGTCCCGCCGCAGATCGTCCGCTCGGGCGAGACGTCGCTCGAGGGCCTGACCCGCAACCTGTTGCGCCCGATGCTCGCCGAGTGGCTCGACAAGCACCTGCCGGCGATGGTCGAGCGCATGGTCAAGGACGAGATCGCCCGGATCGCCGGCAAGCGCGGCTAGCCCTTCCCTCCACCCGGCGCGAGCGCTAGTCCGCAAAGCATGAAAGTCTCGATCGGGTTCGCTCTTGTCGCCGCGCTGGCGGCGCTGCCCACCCCAACTCTCGCCGCCGAGCCGAGGCGGGCTGCCGAGCCCCGCGCGCCGATGAGCGCGCACGATCTCGTGACCCTGCCCCGCCTCGGCGCGCCGGCGGTCAGCAGGGACGGCGCGCTGGCGGTCTATCCGGTGAACAT
>JBHWTG010000166.1:0-2872 GCA_043427735.1 Tsuneonella sp.
CATCTGGCCGCCGCGACGGCAGCAAAGATGCCGGCCTGCTTGCCGACGAACAGACCGGCGGCGATCGCCACCGGCAGGGGGGCGAACAGGCCCTCCGCCCCGAGGCCGCGCAAATCGACCCCGGCGTTGGCCAGCGCGAACACCGGGACGACGAAATAGGCGTTCCACGGGGCCAGCCGGTGCTCGACCTTCTCGAGCAGATGGCCCCCGTTGCGCCGATACATCGGCACCATCAGCGCCGCGACCACCCCGGCGATCGTCGCGTGCACCCCGGAATGGAGCACGCAGATCCAGAGCACGATGCTCGCCGCCGCGTAAGCCCACATCCGGTCGACCCGCAACATGTTCATCACCGCCATCGCCATCGCCACCGCGATCGCGGCAATCAGCCAGGCGCCCTTGACTTGCGCGGTGTAGAACGCCGCGATGATCATCACCGCGCCGATGTCGTCGACGATCGCCACCGTCAGCAAGAACAGCCGCAGCGTCCCGGGCACCCGGCGCCCGAGCAGCCCGACGATGCCCATCGCGAAGGCGATATCGGTAGCAGCCGGGATCGCCCACCCGCGATACAGCCTCGGATCGTCGCCCACGAGCGCCAGGAACAGCGCGGCCGGCACTGCCATCCCCGCGACCGCCGCGATCACCGGCAGGCGGCGCGCCTGGGGATTGGACAAGTCGCCCTCGACGAGCTCGCGCTTGACCTCGAGCCCGACGACGAAAAAGAACAACACCATCAGCGCGTCGTTGATCCACAGGTGCACATTCGCGAGCTTGGGGACCGGCGACCATGGCAGCGGCGCGTGGAACAGCGCGTGGTAGCCTTCGCCGAGCGGCGAATTGGCGATGATCATCGCCACCACGGCGATGGCGATCAGCAGAACCCCTTCGCGCGCGTTCGAGGTGAACAGCGCGCGAACCGGGGCGAGGCGCTCGGCGAAACGGATCGGGTTCGGGGGCATTGGTTCGCCTTCGCGGAAGGTGGCGAATTGCGCAACCCCCGGCCCGGTTGACTCGACCGGGAGGCCCACCTAAGGGGGCCGCGCCGGCTCCCCCGCCCCTGGCGGTTTTGGGCCGGTTCCGTCCATCATCGACCGCGGGAGGCCTTCGCGCCTTCCCCGCGAAGCTCACCGGACCAGCAGTTCTTGGCCGACCGTAACGACCCTCATTCCGGCGACGACCTCGACCGCCGCATCGCCGACGCGCAAGCGCGCCAGCACGACGGCGTGACGAATGCGCAGGGCCGTGCGGAAACCCGCGGCTGGGCGGTGGGGATCGAGTTCATCGGCGCCGTCCTGGTGTCGGGCTTCATCGGCTGGGCGATCGACAACTGGGCGGGTCTCGATACCGCGCCGTGGGGCATGATCGTGTTCCTGGTGCTGGGCTTCGCCGCGGGGGTCCGCCGCGCGATGAAGACTTCCGCCCAGTTCGACAGCGACGCCGGCAACGACCGCTGACCGGCGCAGGATCGAGGTATCATGTCTAGCCCGATGCATCAGTTCGAGGTGGTCCGCCTGAAGCCGCTGGAGGCGGCCGGCTACGACATCTCGTTCACCAACAGCGCGCTGTGGATGGCGATCGCGCTCGGCGTGATCGCGGTGTTCATGTTCGTCGGCACCGCCCGCCCGCAGATGGTGCCGGGGCGGTGGCAGGCGGCGGTCGAATACGTCTACGATTTCGTCCGCAAGATGCTCGACGAAAACGTCGGGCCGGAGGGTAAGCGGTATGCGCCGCTGATCTTCGCGGTGTTCATGTTCGTGCTGGTGTGCAACCTCTTGGGCCTGCTGCCGTGGGTCGGAGCGTTCACGCCCACCAGCCACATCTCGGTGACGATCGGGCTCGCGTTTCTGGTGTTCATCGTCGTCTGCGTGGTCGGCTTCTGGCGCCACGGGCTGCATTTCTTCAGCCTGTTCTGGCCCAAGGACGCGAACATCTTTCTCGGCGCGTTCGTGTTCGTCATCGAGGTGCTGAGCTTCCTCTCCCGGCCGTTCACGCTGGCGATCCGGCTGTTCGCCAACATGACCGCCGGGCACGTGCTGCTGAAGGTGTTCGGTACCTTCGTGGTCGCGCTGGGCTCGTTCAACGCGGTCCCGTATGTGTTCGGGGTCCTGCCGCTGGCGGTCAACGTCGCGCTCACCGCGCTCGAGCTGCTGATCGCGGTCGTCCAGGCTTATGTATTCGCGCTTCTGGCATCGCTGTACCTCAACGATGCGGTGAATCTCCACTGACGGGCCCCTGGGGCCCACCCCTTGTATTGCTTACGAATGAAAGGTTTTGAAAATGGACGTTGAATCGGCACGGGTAATCGGCGCGGGCCTCGCAGCGATCGGTGCGGGCCTCGCCGCGATCGGCGTGGGCGCGATCTTCGGCAACTATCTCCAGGGCGCGCTGCGCAATCCCGGCGCGGACGCGCAGATGGGCGGCCGGCTGATCTTCGGCTTCGCCGTGACCGAAGCGCTCGGCCTGATCGCCGCGGTCGTCGCGCTGGCGCTGGCGTTCAGCTGATCCGCCCCGCGCGTTGGCACCCGAGCGGGTGCCCGGCGCGCGGTCATCCGACCGATTGACAGGCGGCTGCCATGCCACAATTCGACTTCGGCACTGTGTTCGTGCCCCAGCTGTTCTGGCTGGCGGTGTTCTTCGTCGTGCTCTATTTCGGGATCGTCCGCTTGACGCTCCCGCGGCTGGGCAAAGTGATGGACGAGCGCACCAGCAAAATCGATGCGGACCTCGAAGCGGCCCGGCTCGCGAAAGCCGACGCGGACGAGACCGCCGAGCGCTATCGACTGGCTCTCGAAGCCGATCGGGAGCGTGCGCGCGCGGCCCTCGCCGAAGCGCAAGCGGCAGCGGCCGAGGCGCGGGCGGCGCGGCTGAG
>JBHWTG010000167.1:0-9965 GCA_043427735.1 Tsuneonella sp.
TGTCTTCCTCGGCGCGGTAGTAGCGCCGCCCGCCGCTGCGCTTGAGCGGCTGGAGCTGGGGGAACTGCCCTTCCCAGTAGCGCAGCACATGCGCCTTGATGCCGAGCGCCGCCTCGAGCTCGCCGATCGTGCGCAGCGCGCCCGCGTCCTTGCCGTCGTCGAAGCCGCCCGCCATCGCCCCGGTCCTATCCCTTGGCCACCCGCTCCTTGAGCAGCTGGCTGGCGCGGAAGGTCATCACCCGGCGCGGGGTGATCGGCACCTCCACCCCGGTCTTGGGATTGCGCCCGATCCGCTCTTTCTTGTCGCGCAGCACGAACGTGCCGAAGCCCGAAATCTTCACGTTCTCCCCGCGCGACATCGCCTGGCACATGTGCCGCAGGATCGCCTCGACGAGGTCGAGCGACTCCGCGCGGCTGAAGCCGAGCTTGCGATTGATCGTGTCCGCGAGGTCTGCGCGGGTCAGCGTGCCCACCGAACGCATCATGGCGCCAGTTCTCCTGTCAATGGCACGACCCGATTATTACGACAGAGGCTAGGAAATTTGGCGCATTGCCGCAATAGCTTAAGCGGCCGACCTGCGAACTTATCTACAGTTCGGCGCGGTTACATCCGGACCAGGCTGGCGCCCCAGGTGAAGCCGCCGCCCATCGCCTCGAACATCACCAGGTGGCCCGGGCGGATCCGACCGTCGCGCACCGCCGTGTCGAACGCCAGCGGAACCGACGCCGCTGAAGTGTTGGCGTGGCGGTCGACCGTGACCACGACCTTCTCCGCCGGCAGGCCGAGCTTCCTCGCCGTGGCATCGAGGATGCGCGCGTTCGCCTGGTGCGGCACCACCCAGTCGATGTCCTGCACGGTGAAGCCGGTCTCGCCGAGCACCGTCTCGAGCACGGTGGCGAGGTTCACGACCGCGTGGCGGAACACCTCGCGTCCCTTCATCCTGAGCTTGCCGACGGTGCCGGTGGTCGACGGGCCGCCGTCGACATAGAGCAGTTCGCCGTGCGCCCCGTCGGCGTGGAGCTGGCTGTAGAGGATTCCGGGCCCATCCTCCGCGACTTCGCGCGCCTCGAGCACAATCGCTCCGGCGCCGTCGCCGAACAGCACGCAGGTGGTGCGGTCCTCCCAATCGAGGATACGGCTGAAGGTCTCCGCGCCGATCACCAGCGCTTTCGATGCCATGCCGGTGCGCAGCATCGCATCGGCGGTGGCGAGCGCGTAGAGGAATCCCGAGCACACCGCGGCGACATCGAACGCGATCCCGCCGCGGCAACCGATAAGGTCCTGCACTTTGGTCGCCGTCGCGGGGAACGTCTGATCCGGGGTCGCGGTGGCGAGCAGGATCAGGCCGATCTCGCCCGGGGCCACCCCCGCGGCCTCCAGCGCCCGCCTGGCGGCGTCGGCGGCGAGCGTGGCGGTGGTCTCGCCTTCCCCGGCGATATAGCGGTTGCGGATGCCGGTGCGCTCGACGATCCACTCGTCGCTGGTGTCGACCGTCTGCGCGAGCTCGGCGTTGGTCACCGCGCGCTGCGGCAGCGCCGAGCCCGATCCGGTGACCACCGAACGGATCACGCCGCCTTCCCCGCGGTTCCGGCGGCCTTCTTCCCGCCGATGGTGGCGAGGTCGGCGGTGATGCGCTGCGTCAGATCGTCCTCGAGCAGCCGCGCGGCGACGTCGACTGCGTTGGCCACCCCCGCCGCGGTGGCGCTGCCGTGGCTCTTCACCACCACCCCGTTGAGGCCGAGGAAGACCGCGCCGTTGTGGTTGTTGGGGTCGAGGTGGTGCTTGAGCAGCTCGGTCGCGGGCCGCGAGACGAGGAAGCCGATCTTCGAGCGGAGCGAGCTGGTGAAGGCGTTGCGCAGGAGATCGGTGACGAACCGCGCCGCACCCTCGATCGCCTTGAGCGCGATGTTGCCCGAAAACCCGTCGGTCACGACCACGTCGCAGCTGCCGCGGTTGATCTTGTCGGCTTCGATGAATCCGTCGAAGCTCAGCGCGAGGCGCTTGGCGGCGGCGCGCAGCTGCTGCGCGGCGGCCTGCAGCTCGTCGGTTCCCTTGATCTCCTCGGTGCCGATGTTGAGCAGCCGCACGCGCGGCTCGCCGCGCCCCGTCACGATCCGCGAATAGGCCGCGCCCATCACCGCGAACTGCACCAGGTTGCGCGCGTCGCATTCGGTGTTGGCGCCGAGATCGAGCATGATCACGTCGTTATCGCCGAGGCTGGGCAGCAGCGCGGCGAGCGCCGGCCGGTCGATCCCCGGCATCGTCCGCAGCGCGAGCTTGGCCATCGCCATCAGCGCGCCGGTGTTGCCCGCGCTGACCGCAGCCCCCGCGTCGCCCGCCTTCACCGCGTTGACGGCAAGCCCCATGCTGGTGGTCTTCGACCGGCGCAGCGCGGCGGTCGGCTTCTCGTCGCCGCTGACGATTCCGTCGCAGTGGAGGATCTCGGACGCGCCGCGCAGATTCGGGTGGGCGTCGAGCGCGGCCTTGATCCGCGGCTCGTCACCGACCAGCAGGAAGTTGAACTTGTCGTGCCGCCGGCGGGCGAGCGCCGCGCCTGAGACCATCGTCTGCACGCCCTCGTCGCCGCCCATCGCATCGACGGCGATACGCGGCAGGCTCATGGCGGTGCGGGCCCGTTACCGGCCGTCAGAGGCCGACGGCGATGACTTCGCGGCCGTTGTAGTGCCCGCAGGGCACGCACAGGTGGTGCGGACGCTTCAGCTCGCCGCAGTTCGGGCATTCGACGAACGCCTCGACCTTCAGCGCGTCGTGCGCGCGGCGCATGCCGCGGCGGGAAGGCGAAACTTTTCTCTTGGGGACAGCCATCGCGGCACCTGTTCCGTATCTAGATAAGCAATGTTGCGAGCGCCCTAGGCGAAGGTCTCGCCACGCACAACCCGCGAAGCCGGGGCGCGGCGCATGACCCAGCCGTGGCGGGAAGGCGCGCGCTATAGCGCAAACCGCGGGAGTTGCAAGCACGCGCGGGCGTGCTAGCCAGTCGGCGCAATTGTGGGGAGTGGGCGAGACATGATCCTTCCGGTAACGCTGTGCGCCGCCGCTGCGGCCGCGATCATCAACCTGTGGCTGGCGCTCCGCGTCGGGCAGCTGCGCACCCGGCACAAAGTCTCGATCGGCGACGATGCCGGCGGGCCGCTCACCGCGCGGATGCGCGCGCAGCTGAACTTCGTCGAGAACACCGCGTTCGTGCTGATCCTGATCGCGGCGATCGAGATCGCGGGCAAGGGCGAGCCGTGGCTGGCGTGGGTCGCGGCGATCTACATGCTCGGCCGGGTCGCGCACGGCTTCGGCATGGACGGCGGCGCGCTGGGCGCGGGGCGCGGCGTGGGCACGGCGGTGACCATGCTGACCCAGCTCGGCCTGGCGATCGTCGCCGTGCTCATCGCGCTCGGGCGAATCTAGCCCGGCTCGTTCGCCGGAGCCCGAGGCCGGCGCGTTCGTTCGATCGTCGCGGCGCCGTCTCGAACGCGGCCGCGCCACTACCGACCGGGAGCAAGCCGTGAGCGCCATCGACGAACCGAATCAACTTCTCGCCAGCCTCGAGGAATGGCTCGAGGGGCCGATGGTGCTGCTGAGCGCCGCCTGGCTGGCGATCGTCCTGATCGAGCTCACCGCCGGTACGACCGCGCTGCTCGAGACGCTGGGCGTGGTGATCTGGATCGTGTTCCTGCTCGAATTCGCGCTGCGCTTCGCGCTTGCCGACGCCAAGGGCCCGTTCCTGCGCCGCAACTGGCTCACCGTGCTGGCGCTGGCGGTGCCGGCGCTGCGCCTGTTCCGCGCGTTCGCGGTGCTGCGCGCGGCGCGCGCGCTGCGCGGCATCCGCCTGGTCCGCATCGTCGGTACCGCCAACCGCAGCATGAACGCGCTGCGCGCTTCGCTGCGGCGGCGGCGGATCGGTTATGTGCTCGGGCTGACGCTCACCGTCGCGCTGCTCGGCGCCGGGGGGATGCTGAGCTTCGAGCCCGCGGAGGCGGTCGACGGGGGGTTCGCCTCGTATGCCGACGCGCTGTGGTGGACCGGGATGCTGCTCACCAGTCTCGGCAGCGATTACTGGCCGGTCACGCTCGAGGGACGGATCCTGGCGATGCTCCTGGCGACTTACGGCCTGGCGGTGTTCGGCTACATCACCGCTGCCTTCGCGAGCTTCTTCGTCGGGCGCGACGCCGAACAGCCCAGCGGCCCGGTCGCGGGGGCGCACGAGCTCGCCGCGCTGCATGACGAACTGCGCGCGCTGCGCGCCGAAGTCGCCGCGCGTGGCGAAAGTCAGGCCAGCGCGTAGTCGCTGACGAACGCGTTGGTCTGGCGCTCGCGGCCGAAGGTGCTGGTGGGGCCGTGGCCGGGGATGAATGTGACGTCGCTCCCCAGCGGCCAGAGCTTGCCGGTGATCGCGTCGATCAGGTCCTGGTGGTTGCCCAGCGGGAAATCGGTGCGGCCGATGCTCCCGGCGAACAGTACGTCGCCGACGATCGCGAACCGCGAGGGCCGGTGGAAGAACACCACGTGGCCGGGGGTGTGGCCCGGGCAGTGGATCACCTCGAGCGTCAGCTCGCCGACGGTGACCGTATCGCCGTCCTCCAGCCAGCGGTCGGGCTCGAACGAATGCGCTTCCATGCCCCAGCGTCCGCCGTCGTCGTCGAGCCGGCTGATCCAGAACCGATCGGCCTCGTGCGGGCCCTCGATCGGCAGGCCGAGCTCCTTCGCCAGCACGCCCGCCTGCCCGCAGTGATCGAGGTGGCCGTGGGTGATCAGCAGCTTCTCGAGGCGTACCCCCGCTTTCGCCACCCCCGCCTTCAGCCGGTCGAGATCGCCGCCCGGATCCACCAGCGCCCCGCGCATGGTCTTCGTGCACCAGATCAGCGAGCAGTTCTGCTGCAGCGGCGTCACCGGGATGATCGCGGCGCGCATGGGGGGTGGCGGGGTGTCGGGCATGGGCACGAAGTGGCTTTGCGGTAGCGCGAATGCAACCCGCGAGCGAGGTCCTACAGCCGAGCTTCCGGCGGACGGCGCAAATCCGGGGGTGCCGCCATCCCCGCGGCCAGCGCCGCGGCCGCGGCGCTCACCAGCACCTCGGCGACGTAGGGCTTCTGGATTCGCGCGCATCGCGCATAGCGCGGGTCAAGACCGTCGGCGCTGTAGCCTGTCGCGAAGACCACCGGAATCCCGCGCTCGGCGAGCAGATCGGCCACCGGATAGCTGGTGTCGCCGGCTCCGAGGTTCACGTCGAGGACCGCCAGATCGACTTTCGCAGTCGACACAAGCTCGAGCGCATCCTCGAGGCGTGCGGCGAGCAGCACCGTGCAGCCGGCCTCGAGCAGCATGTCCTCGGCGAGCATCGCGACGATGCTCTCGTCCTCCACCAGGAGCACCGTCAAACCGTCGAGATCGCCGTTCCCCGTGGTCATTGGTGCGCTCGCGCAGGGGCCTGAAGCTCCGCGGACGCCGGGGTGACCGGCATGCTCAGGCGCATTCGGCAGATCAGCCCGGTGGGGTGGAATTCGAGCTCGGCCTGCCCGCCGAACTCGAGGCCGAGCTGGCGCTCGATCAGCCGGGTGCCGAACCCCCGACGGCTCGGCGGGACGACCGCGGGCCCACCGGTTTCCTCCCAGGTCATGACCAGCTCGGTGCGATCGGGCAGATGCTGGCAGGTCCAGTGCACCCGAACCGCTCCGGAGGGCACGCTGAGCGAACCGTACTTGAGGGCGTTGGTCCCAAGCTCGTGCAGGACCATCGCGAAGCTGATGGCGATCTTGGGATGCGCGTCGCAGCTTGGGCCGTCGAGCTCGAACCGATCCGGTCCGAACGGCTCGATGGCGCTGCTGACGATGTCCCGGATCGCGGCCTTGTGCCACGCCGTGCCGGTCAGGATGTCGTGCGCTTTCGAGAGGATGTTCAGCCGCCCGGTGAATCGCTCGATCGCGTCGCGGTCGCTCGCCTTGAAGGTT
The DNA here is from genome assembly GCA_043427735.1 of Tsuneonella sp. GTDB lineage: Bacteria > Pseudomonadota > Alphaproteobacteria > Sphingomonadales > Sphingomonadaceae > Tsuneonella. The sequence goes on from JBHWTG010000167.1 coordinate 5,962, forward strand.
TGCCAGGCGAGCGCCTGCACCGTCGCCAGGGTGTTCTTCACGCGGTGGTTCAGCTCGTTCATCAGCAGCCGCTGGCGCTCGTCGGCGCGTTTTTCCTCGGCGATGTCGCGCACCTCGATGATCGTGCCGACGGTGTTCGACGCCTCGTCGCGGATGGGGCTGGCGGTGAACGCCACAGGGTAGAAGCTGCCGTCCTTGTGGACGAAGACCTCCTCTCCCTGAACCTGGTTGTGCTCGGGAAACGCCCGATCGATCGCGCACTCGTGCAGGGGGAACGGCCGTCCGTCGGGGTGGGTGTGATGGATGATGTCGTGCAGCGGCCGGTCGAGCGCCAGCACTTCCTCGAGCGTGAAGCCGGTCAGCTTTTCGGCAGCGTGATTCATGTATTCGCACTGCTGCCGATCGTCCATCAGGAAGATCGCCACCGACGCGTTGCTGAGCACGGCTTCGAGGCGCCGGCGCGGGTCGACCATGATGGCAGCGGCGCCGTTACTGTAGCTGTCGTCCACCCAGCGTTCCGCCTCGTCCCGCGCCCCCTCGGCGGACGGAAGCCTATCACGGTCAGCAGGCCGCGCAATCGCCCAAACGAGGTGGCTCTCGATCAGCGAACCCGAAGCGAACCTAGAGCCGGCCGCTTTTCCAGACCACGCGGCCGACGATTTCCAGCTCGCCGAGCGCCACCTCGATCGGCGGGTAGGCCGGATTGACGCTGAGCAAGCTCGCCCGGCCCTGGCCGGCCGGCGCCAGGCGCTTGACCATCAGCGCCTCGCCCACGCGGACGACATGGATGCCGTCGCGCAGCGTGCGCTGGCCCCGATCGACGAGGATCTCGTCGCCATCGCGCAGCAGCGGCTCCATCGAATCGCCGGCGACGCGGATGGCCGACAGTCGCGCCCCCGCCAGTCCCTGCTCGCGCAGCCAGCGGCGCGAGAAGCGGAACGAATCGAACGCCCGCTCGTCCACGCCCAGCGCGCCGGCACCCGCGGCAGCACCGAGCGGCAGCCGCGGCATCTCGACCCATTCGCGCCCCTGCGACGAGGAATTTTCCTCTTCGGCCCCCAGGTCCGACTCGGTCGCCCCCAGGAACTGTGCCAGCACGCGCCGGTCGCGCTCTTCCAGCCTGCGCGGGCTCCCCTTGCGAATAAACTGCTGCAAGTAGGTAGGATTGCGGCCGATCATTTCCGACAGTCCGGCGAGACTGACGCCCTGCGCGTGCGCCAGCTCGAGCAGACGGCGCCGCGGGCCGGTGTCGGGAGGGGCGCTCATCTTTCCTTCCTAGACGCAGGAATTTTCCTAGACAAGTAGGATTTCGCGTGGTCGCTGAGGCCACCGGTTCGCCAGCCGAGTCGCGCCGATCGAGGGAGTCGCATGTTGATCCGCACCATCGAAAAATTTCTGAGGGACACGCAGATGCCCGCCACCACGTTCGGCCGCCTGGCGGCGAACGACCCGCGCCTCGTGTTCGATCTGCGCACGGGCCGCGAACCGCGCCGCGCGCTTGCCTCACGGGTGGAACATTTCATGAACATATACCGGGGAAAGACGCATGGCGGTTGACGATTCCCGCGAATGCCGCCCTGCTCGCCGGGCGCCGATCGGCACCGGGGGTCGCCTGCGCGCCGCGCTCGCCGAGCTCGCGTCCAGCCATGCGGTCGTGGTGCGCCAGTCCGAGCGTCGGTGGGCGAGCGTCACTTTCGAGGGCGCGCGGCACACGTTCGAACTGGTGTTCGCTGGCGAGCCCGCGGTCGCGGCCGGCGAGCGGTTCATCGCCGACGTCCCCGAGCACGAGTTCGCCCTCCCGGGCCAGCTGGTGGCAGAGGCGCTCGTCACCGCGGTCGATCACTCACTGGTGCCCGCCCCCCGGATGTCGGTGACCTGCGAGCTGCTTCTGCTGAACGACGCGTGAGGCCGTGCCCCTGGTCGAAGGGCTTGCAAACCGCGCTGCGCGCTCACAAACTCGCTTCCGCGATGGCAAAACGCACCGAACTGCAGGTTCACCTTTCATTCGACCGCGAAGCGTGCGTGTGGTTCGTCGCCAAGTCGGAGGTCCCCGGACTCAGCCTCGAGGCGGCTACCGCCGAGGAGCTGCTGCGCCGGATCGTGGAATGCGCCCCGGAACTCATCGAGCTCAATTGGGGCGAACGGGCCGAGGTGAAGGGGTTAAAACGCGCCGAGCACAAGCCGGCTGCTCGAAGATCGGTGCGGCCGGGCCAGAAGCCCGCATTTTCCGTGCGCCCGGTGTTCGATGCGCCGCTCGACCTCGCTTGCGCTTGAAGCACTCGAACGAGGGTGGTCGGATACACGAAAGAACTCAAGCAACTGCTGGCGGCTGGGGGCTGCGCGTTCGTTCGCAGCGGCAAAGGCGATCATGAAATCTGGCGCTCGGCATCGGGGACCCACTTCACCGTCGATTGCAACATCAAGTCGCGGCACACGGCGAACGCGACGCTGAAACAGGCAGGCCTCAAAAAGCACTTCTAGCCGGATTCGTCGGCACCTCCCCCACAGGAGCTAGAGCCGCCGGATCACCAGGTTCCTGATCTCGCTCATGTCTTCCATCGCAAAGCGCACGCCCTCGCGGCCGAGTCCGGAATCCTTCACCCCGCCGTAGGGCATGGCGTCGACGCGGTAGCTCGGCACGTCGTTGACGACGATCCCGCCCACCTCGAGCCGGTCCCACGCCTCCAGCACCTGGTGGAGATCGCGGGTGAACACGCCGGCCTGGAGGCCGAACTTGCTGTCGTTGACGATGGCGAGCGCCTCGCTCCACTCGATGAACCTGGCAAGGTTGGCGAGCGGGCCGAAGGCCTCCTCGCGGTTGGCGGCGCAATCGCCGGGCACATTCTCGAGCAGGGTGGCCTCGAGCATGGCGCCTTCGCGCTCGCCGCCGCACAGCAGCGTCGCACCGGCGGCAACCGCCTCGTCGATCCAGCCTTTCAGGCGGGACGCTTCCTTCTCCGAGATCATCGGACCGATGAAGGTGTTCCGGTCCTTCGGGTCGCCCGCGACGAGCGCTGTGGTCCTGGCCACGAGCATCGCCTTGAAGCGGTCGTAGATCTCGGCGTGGATCAGGATGCGCTGCACCCCGATGCAGCTCTGCCCGCTCTGGTAGAACGCGCCGAAGACCACCCGTTCGAGCGCGTGGTCGAGGTCGGCGTCCTTGTCGACGATCACCGCGGCGTTGCCGCCGAGTTCTAGCACGACCTTCTTCTTGCCGGCCTTTGCCTTCAAGTCCCAGCCTACGCCCGGCGAACCGGTGAACGAAAGCAGCTTCAGCCGCTCGTCGGTGGTGAACAGGTCCGCCCCGTCGCGGCTCGCCGGCAGGATCGAGAACGCGCCCTCGGGCAGCACGTCGCATTCGGCGAGCACCTCGCCCATGATGATCGCACCCAGCGGGGTGAGGCTGGCGGGCTTCATCACGAACGGGCAGCCGATCGCGATCGCCGGCGCGATCTTGTGCGCGGCGAGGTTCAGCGGGAAGTTGAACGGGCTGATGAAGCTGCAGGGTCCGATCGGCACGCGCCTCCACATGCCCATGTAGCCCTTCGCACGGGGGGATATGTCGAGCGGCTGGACCTCGCCGTAGTTGCGCACCGCCTCTTCGCTGGCGATGCGGAAGGTGTCGATCAACCGGGTCACCTCGCCTTCGGCGTCGTTGATCGGCTTGCCCGCTTCGACGCACAGCGCATAAGCCAGCTCGTCGAACCGCTCCTTGAAGCGCTCCACGCAGTGCTGCAGCACCGCCTGCTTCTCGTAGCTCGCCAGTCGCGCCATCGGCTCGGCCGCGCGCACCGCCCCGGCGATCGCCTCGTCGATGACGTCGGGCGTGGCGAGCGCGGTGCGGAACGCCACACGCTGCGTGAACTTGTCGGTCACCGCCAGGTCGGTGTTCGGCTGCGCGGCCCTGTTGTTGAGGTAGAGCGGGTAGGTGTCTTTGAGCTGGACCACGTCGATCTCCGGTCCTTCGAGACGGACCTTCAGCCGTTCGGCTTCAGGTCCTAGTT
>JBHWTG010000168.1:0-3803 GCA_043427735.1 Tsuneonella sp.
ATGCCGGCGCGATCGTCAGCGGCGGCCAGGGCGGCGCCGACGACAAGATCGCCGCGATGGAAGCCGCCGGCATCCGTGTCAGCCCCTCGCCCGCCGAGCTCGGCACCACCCTCGACGCGCTGTTGAAGGAGCGCGTGTGAGCACCTACCACACTATCCGGAGAACCCATTGCACCTCCTCGGAGGAGGAGGCCCAGGCGCGAGCTCCGAACTGGGTCCCCGCCTTCGCGGGGACGCGGTAAGGTTTCCATCGGTCCGTGCGTCCGGCGTGGGTTTACATCATGGCGAGCCGGCGCAACGGAACGATCTACATCGGGGTGACGACCGATTTGCCGCAGCGGGCGTTTCAGCATCGCGCGGGTCAGGCTGCCGGATTTACGCGCCAGTACGGTTGCAAGTTGCTCGTCTGGTTCGAGCAGTTCGAGAACCTCATCGACGCCCGCACGTTCGAACACCGGATGAAAAACTGGAACCGCGCGTGGAAACTGAAGCGCATCGAGGAGCGCAATCCCGAATGGCGCGATCTCTATCCGGAATTGGCAAGCCATGTGTGATCGCATGACGCAATCTCTCCGCGTCCCCGCGCAGGCGGGGACCCAGTTCCGACGGTTCGTCCCGGGCCTCCGCCTGCGCGCGGGCGCGGTTTCCGGTCACCGCGAGGCGCAACGCCATGGGTAACGAAGCACACGAATTTCTTCCCGAGGACCCGCAGCCGGGCCCGTCGTGGGCGCGCGCACCGTGGCGGCGCGAGGAAGACGAGCTGACGCAGGCGCTCGATCCCACGGCGATGCAGCTCGCGGTCAAGGCCGCGGCGACCAAGCCCGGCGCGCCGGCGGACCCCTCGGCGATCGAGCAGGCGGCGGCCGATTCGATCCGCGCGATGCTGCTGGTGCGCACCTACCGGGTGCGCGGGCACCTCGGCGCCGATCTCGATCCGCTCGGCCTCGCCAAGCAGGAACTCCCGGCCGATCTCGATCCGGCCTACCACGGCTTCACCGGCGCCGCGCTCGAGCGCAAGGTCTATCTCGGCGGCACGCTCGGGCTCGAATGGGCGACGGTGCGTGAGCTCGTCGAGGTGCTCAAGCGAAATTACTGCGGCAAGGTCGGCTACGAGTACATGCACATCGCCGACGTCGAGGAGCGGCGCTTCATCCAGGACCGCATCGAGGGCGGCGACAAGTCGATCGACTTCACGCGCGAAGGCAAGCAGGCGATCCTCGCGGCGGTCATCCGCGGCGAGCAGTACGAGAAGTTCCTCGGCCGCAAATACGTCGGCACCAAGCGCTTCGGCCTCGACGGCGGCGAGGCGATGATCCCCGCGCTCGAGGCGGTCATCAAGTACGGCGGCAGCCGCGGGGTCAAGGAGATCGTCTACGGCATGGCGCACCGCGGGCGGCTGAACGTGCTCGCCAACGTGATGGCCAAGCCTTACCGCGTGATCTTTCACGAATTCTCGGGCGGCACCGCCAACCCCGAGGACGTCGGCGGATCGGGCGACGTCAAGTATCACCTCGGCACCAGCACCGACCGCGAGTTCGACGGGACCAAGGTGCACATGAGCCTGGTCCCCAACCCCAGCCACCTCGAGACGGTCGACCCGATCGTGCTCGGCAAGGTGCGCGCGCAGCAGGCCTTCCGCGACGACATCGGGGCGGGCAAGCACAAGCAGGTGCTTCCGGTGCTGATCCACGGCGACGCCGCCTTCGCCGGGCAGGGCATCGTGTGGGAGTGCTTCGGCTTTTCCGGGGTCCGCGGCTACAACACCGGCGGCTGCATCCACTTCATCATCAACAACCCGATCGGGTTCACCACCAGCCCGCAGTTCAGCCGCGGATCGCCCTACCCGTCCGATGTCGCCAAGGGGGTCCAGGCGCCGATCCTGCACGTCAACGGCGACGATCCCGAGGCGGTGACGTTCGCCTGCAAGCTCGCCATCGATTACCGCCAGACGTTCGGCCGCGACGTGGTGGTCGACATGTGGTGCTACCGCCGGTTCGGCCACAACGAAGGCGACGAGCCGAGCTTCACCCAGCCGCTGATGTACCAGCGCATCCGCCAGCACCCGCCGGTGAGCAAGCTCTATGCCGAACGGCTGATCGGCGAAGGCGTGATCGACGCCGACTGGCCGGCTGAAACCGAGATGCGCTTCACCCAGATCCTCGAGCAGGAGTTCGAGGGCGCGAAGAGCTACAAGGCCAATGAGGCCGACTGGTTCGCGGGACGCTGGACCGGGCTCAGCAAGCCCGCCGACCCCGAAAGCGCGCGCCGCAATATCGAGACGGGCATCGAGGCCAAGCTGTTCGACAGCCTCGGCCGCACGCTGACCACCGTTCCCGAGGGACTGACGATCCACAAGACGCTCGCCCGGGTGCTCGACGCCAAGCGCGAGATGTTCACGAGCGGCCAGGGGTTCGACTGGGCCACCGCCGAAGCGCTCGCCTTCGGCAGCCTGGTATCGGAAGGCTACAACGTGCGCCTGTCGGGCCAGGATTCGGGACGCGGCACGTTCAGCCAGCGCCACGCGGTGTGGCTCGACCAGACCGACGAGCGCAAGTATGTGCCGCTCGCCGCGCTGCCCCACGGCAAGTTCGAGGTGCACGACAGCCCGCTGTCGGAATACGGCGTGCTCGGGTTCGAATACGGCTACGCCAGCGCCGATCCCAAGACGCTGGTGCTGTGGGAAGCGCAGTTCGGCGACTTCGCCAACGGCGCGCAGATCATCATCGACCAGTACGTCGCGGCCTCGGAGGCCAAGTGGCTGCGCGCCAATGGCCTGGTGATGCTGTTGCCCCATGGCTACGAAGGCCAGGGGCCCGAGCATTCGTCGGCGCGGCTCGAGCGGTTCCTGCAACTCTGCGCGCAGGACAACATCCAGGTGTGCAACATCACCGCGCCGGCAAACTACTTCCATCTTCTGCGGCGGCAGATGCACCGCCCGTTCCGCAAGCCGCTGGTCGTCATGACCCCCAAGTCGCTGCTGCGCCATCCGCTGGCCAAGAGCGAGGCGAGCGAGTTCCTCGGCGAGGCGCACTTCCGGCGGATCCTGTCGGATCGCAACGGCAGCCCCGACGAGGCGACCCGGCGGGTGATCCTGTGCTCGGGCAAGGTCGCCTACGACCTGATGGAGGCGCGCGACAGCGCCGGGATCGCCGACACGCAGATCATCCGGCTCGAGCAGCTCTATCCGTTCCCGGGCGAGCCGCTGGCGAAGCGGCTGGCGGCGATGCCGAGCCTCGAGGAGGTGGTCTGGTGCCAGGAGGAACCGCGCAACAACGGCGCCTGGTTCTTCGTCGAGAGCCTGATCGAGGAAGCGCTCATCGCCGCGAAGCGCGGCGTCACGCGCCCGCGCTACGCCGGCCGTCTCGCCAGCGCCTCGCCCGCCACCGGGCTCGCCAAGCGCCACGAGGCCGAGCAGGGCGCGCTGATCGGCAGCGCGCTGGGCCTGTCGGTCCGCTCCGAAATCCGGCGGCGGAAGAAGGGATAGCCGATGCGCGCCAACCCTTGTCGCCGCCGTATCGAATTCTGAAGGTTAGGATCCAGCGATGTCCACCGAAGTCAAAGTCCCCGCTCTGGGCGAATCGGTCGCCGAGGCGACCATCGGCGAATGGCTGAAGAAGCCCGGCGAGGCCGTCGCGCTCGACGAGCCGATCGCCAGCCTGGAGACCGACAAGGTCGCGGTCGAGGTTCCGTCGCCGGTCGCGGGGGTGATGGGCCAGTATTCGGTCGCGGTCGGCGACACCGTCGCCGTTGGCGCGGTGATCGCGACGATCGAGGACGACATCGCCCCGGGCGAGCACACACAGG
>JBHWTG010000169.1:0-8798 GCA_043427735.1 Tsuneonella sp.
ACGGCTGAAACACGGGTTCGATTCCCGTAGGGGTCACCAGCTCTTCCAGGATTGTGACAGCGCTTGCGCAAGGCTGGCGCTTCGCGCGCGGCGCGGCTAGGGCGCGCACGCGATGGAGCCCCGCCGCCCCCTCCCCTGGCCCGCCCTCGCGCTCGCGGCGGTCGGCGCCGTCGGGATGCTCGTGCTGGGGGTACAGATCTGGCTTGCGCTGGCAGTGCTGCTGCTGTGGCTCGGCTCGCTGTGGCTGGCGATCGCCGAGCCGCCGCCGGTCGCGCCGCAACGCCGCAACGGCGGCTTCACCCGCGATTCGATGGCCGAGCTGATCGAGCACTCGGGCATCCCCCTCCTGCTCACCGAGAACGGCCGCATCGCGATCGCCAACCATGCCGCGCGCGAGGTGCTGGGCGGGCACATCGTCGGGCAGGACGTGCGGGTCGCGCTGCGCCACCCCGCCGCGGTGGCGCTCGCCGAAAGCGACCGCGCCGAGGTCGCCACCGTCAAGGGCCTCGCCCGGAGGCACGACAGCTGGCGCGTGAGCCGCCAGCCGCTCGACGATGGGCTGGCGGTGATCGAGTTGATCAACCGCACCGCCGAAGCCGACATCGGCCGCTCGCACACCGACTTCGTCGCCAACGCCAGCCACGAACTGCGCACTCCGCTCGCCGCGATCATCGGCTATGCCGAGACGCTGGCGGAGGAGAACGGCGGCGGCGACGCGGCGACCCGGGCGAAGTTCCTCGACACGATCCTGCGCGAATCGAGGCGGCTCAAGGGCCTCGTCGACGATCTCATGTCGCTCTCGCGGATCGAGGCGGAGAAGCACGAGCAGCCCTCGGCCGTGGTCGACCTCGCGCCGCTGGTCGAGCGCGCGGCGCGCGACGCGGCGGGACCCGAGCGCGCGCAACGCCTGGCGTTCGAGCTTGCCGAGAACCTCGCGGTCCGCGGCGACGAGCAGCAGCTCGAGCAGCTGACCCGCAACCTGGTCGATAACGCGCTCAAGTATGGCGCCGAGGGAGCGCCGGTCACCGTGGCGCTCGCCCGGGGCCAGGGCAACGCGCGCCTGACCGTGCGCGACGAAGGCGACGGCATCGCCGCCGAGCACTTGCCCCACCTTACCCGGCGCTTCTACCGCACCGACCCGGGCCGCAGCCGCGCGTCGGGCGGTACCGGGCTCGGGCTCGCCATCGTCAAGCATATCGTCGAGCGCCATCGCGGGCGGCTCGACATCTCCAGCAAGCAGGGTCAGGGGACGAGCGTGACCGTGCGCTTGCCTTTGATCCGCAACGGTGAGAGCGGGCCGTCATGAAATTGTCACACCGAGCCCGCATGCGCGCTCCGGGCGGCATGCTCGCCGGGCCCGCCTGCCGAGTTTCGCGCCGCTGATGTCGCTTTCGCTGCTTATTCTGCTGACGATCGGCCTTGCGCTGGCCGGCTGGCTCGCCGGTCGCGCGCGGGCCTGGAGCTTCCGCAAGGCGGGCGGCGGCGCGCGGCTCGCGGCGCTGCCGAGCTATCATGGCTGGTTCGTCGCGCTGTGGATCGCCATTCCCCTCGTCGCCTTTGTCGCGCTGTGGAGCACGATCGCACCCGTCCTCGTTCAGCAGGCCGTGCTGGCCGATCCTGCCGCCGCCGAGCTTCCCGCGCTCGAATTCCAGCGCAACGCGATCCTGTCGCAGGCCTATGCGGTGGCCACCGGCGCCGCGACCACGACCGCGAACCCGGACGCCGCGGCCCTGATCGAGCCGTTCCGTGCAGCCCTCGCCCGCTTTCGGCTGATCGGTATTCTTGCGACGATCGGCATCGCAATCGCCGCCGGGGCATGGGCGTTTCTCCGTCTCAAGCCGGATTTCACCGCGCGCACCCGGGTCGAGCGGATCGTTCTCGCCATCCTCCTGCTGGCCTCGCTGGTGGCGATCCTGACCACGCTCGGCATCCTCGCCAGCCTGGTGTTCGAGACGGTCCGCTTCTTCGGCATGATCTCGCCGGCCGATTTCCTGTTCGGCACGCACTGGGCGCCCGATCCGATGGTCGCCCCCGACACCGCCGACGGCTCGCGCTACGGCGCGATTCCCCTATTCTGGGGGACGATCTTCATCGGCGCGATCATCGCCATGATCGTTGCCATCCCGCTCGGGCTGATGAGCGCGATATACCTCACGCAGTATGCCGGGGCACGCTGGCGCAAGTGGCTCAAGCCCGCGCTCGAGATCCTCGCCGGCGTGCCGACGGTGGTCTATGGCTACTTCGCCGCGCTGACGGTCGCCCCGGCGATCCGCGACCTCGCGCAGAGCCTCGGCGTCGGCGGCGCGAGTTCGGAGAGCGCGCTCGCGGCCGGCCTGGTGATGGGGGTGATGATCATCCCGTTCGTTTCGTCGATGGCCGACGACAGCATCGCCGCGGTGCCGCAAGCGATGCGCGACGGCAGCCTGGCGATGGGCGCGACCAAGTCCGAAACCATCCGCCGCGTATTGATCCCGGCCGCGCTGCCGGGGATCGTCGCCGGGGTGATGCTCGCGGTCAGCCGCGCGATCGGCGAGACGATGATCGTCGTCATGGCCGCCTCGACCGCGGCCAACCTCACTGCCAACCCGCTCGAGGCGATGACCACGGTCACCGTGCAGATCGTCGCGATGCTGACCGGCGAAGGCAGCTTCGACCATCCCGCCACGCTCAGCGCGTTCGCGCTCGGGTTCGTGCTGTTCCTCGTCACCCTCGCGCTCAATTTCATCGCGCTGAGGGTCGTGCGCCGGTTCCGAGAAGCCTATGAGTGAACTCGTCGCCCCCACCCGCACGCCGGCGTTCGAACGGCGCCTGCGCCGGCGCTACGCTGCCGAGAAGCGCTTCAAGGCGCTGGGCCTCGCGGCGATCCTCACCTCGGTCGCGGTGCTGCTGTTCCTGCTGACGACGATGCTCGCCAACGGTATCGGCGGGTTCCAGCGCGCCGAGGTCGAGGTGCCGATCGATTTTACCGAAGCGGGCTTGTCGCTGGATCCCTCGGTCACCGATCGCGACGAGGCGATGCGCCGGCTTCAAAGCCAGGGCCTGCCCGAGGTGGTGCAGTTCTTCGCCGCGCGCGCGCTCGGCGAGGACGCGGCGGACGACATTTCGCGCGAGGCCTGGCGCGAAGTCGGCAACGCTCTGCTCGACGAACCCGCGATGGCCCAGCGAACCGAAACCTTCCGGCTCCCCGCCGGTGCGGGGCTGTCGGCGGCGCTGGCCGGCGAAGGCAGCGCTGACGATCGTGCCCTGGCCGGCCGACTCGCGCGCGAGGGCAAGCTGCAGGAGAGGTTCGATCCCGGCTTCCTAGCCCGTTCGGACGCGACCGACCCGCAGGCTGCGGGCATCTGGGGCGCGCTCAAGGGGTCGATGCTGACGATGCTCGTAACGCTGCTGCTGGCGTTTCCGATCGGAGTCATGGCCGCACTCTATCTCGAGGAGTACGCGCCCCGGAATCGCTGGACCGACCTGATCGAGGTGTCGATCAACAATCTCGCGGCGGTGCCTTCGATCATCTTCGGCCTGCTCGGCCTCGCGGTGTTCCTGTGGCTCTTCCCCGACATGCGCTCGGCCCCGTTAATCGGCGGCATGACCCTGGCGCTGATGACGATGCCGGTTATCGTGATCGCCGGGCGCAACGCGATCAAGGCGGTCCCGCCGAGCATTCGCGACGGGGCGCTGGCCATCGGCGCATCGCCGGTGCAGGTCGTGTTCCACCACGTCCTGCCGCTGGCGCTCCCGGGCATCCTCACCGGCACGATTATCGGCATGGCGCGCGCGCTGGGGGAGACCGCGCCGCTGCTGATGATCGGCATGCGCGCCTTCGTCGCCACCCCGCCCGACGGCTTCACCTCGCCGGCCACCGTTCTGCCCGTGCAGATTTTCCTGTGGTCGGACGAAATCGACCGCGGGTTCGTCGAGCGCACAAGTGCGGCGATTATCGTGCTATTGCTGTTCCTGCTCGTGATGAACGGGCTCGCGATCTACCTTCGCAACAGATTCGAGAAGACCTGGTGACCGTAGTCCATCCCAACCTCGACGTGACCGATCCGAAGATGCGCGCGCGCGACGTGTCGATCTATTACGGGCCGAAGAAGGCGATCGACGACGTCTCGATCGACATCCCTTCTTCCTATGTCACCGCGTTCATCGGCCCTTCGGGCTGCGGCAAATCCACTTTCCTGCGGGCGCTGAACCGGATGAACGACACCATCCCGGGTGCGCGGGTCGAAGGGTCGATCGAGCTGGACGGCGAGGATATCTATCGCTCGCGGATGGACGTGGTGCAGCTGCGCGCCCGCGTCGGGATGGTGTTCCAGAAGCCCAACCCCTTCCCCAAGTCGATTTTCGAGAACGTCGCTTACGGGCCCCGCATCCACGGGCTCGCGGAGGGTAAGGCCGAGCTTGAGGCGATCGTCGAGCGCTCGCTCCAGCGGGCCGGCTTGTGGAACGAGGTGAAGGACCGGCTGTCGGACAGCGGCACCGCGCTGTCGGGCGGTCAGCAGCAGCGGCTGTGCATCGCCCGCGCGATCGCGGTCGATCCCGAGGTGATCCTGATGGATGAGCCGTGCAGCGCGCTCGACCCGATCGCCACCGCGCGGATCGAGGAACTGATCCACGAACTGCGCGGCAACTATGCGATCGTGATCGTCACCCACTCGATGCAGCAAGCCGCCCGCGTGAGCCAGCGGACCGCCTTCTTCCACCTCGGCAGCATGGTCGAATATGGCCGCACCTCGGACATCTTCACGACGCCGCTCGAGGAGCGGACCAAGGACTACATCACCGGCCGTTACGGCTAAGGACAGCGATCATGGACCACACCGTCAAGGCGTTCGACGAAGACATCACCCGGCTGCGGGGCAAGATCGCCGAAATGGGCGGCATGGCCGAAGTCGCGCTGCAGAACGCGATGGACGCGCTGGTCAAAGGTGACGACGCACTCGCCGAGCAGGTCGTCGCCGGCGACAAGAAGATCGACACGCTCGACAGCGAGATCGACAAGCTCGCAATCCGCATCATTGCCCTGCGCGCGCCGATGGCCGACGACCTGCGCGAAGTGATCGCGGCGCTTAAGATTTCGGGCGTGATCGAGCGGATCGGCGACTACTCGAAAGCGATCGCCAAGGCGGCCCGCAAGATCGAGGACCGCAAGAAGTTCGGCCCGCTCACGCTGGTCCCGGCGATGGGCGAGATCGCGGCCGAGATGGTCCACGACGCGCTCACCGCCTATGCCGCGCGCGACGCGGTGCTCGCGCGCGAGGTGATCGCGGCCGACGAGAAGGTCGACAACTTCTACGAATCGATCTTCCGCAACCTGGTCAGCCACATGGTCGAGAATCCCTCGACGATCAGCTCGGCGGCGCAGCTCCTGTTCGTGGCGCGCAACATCGAGCGGATCGGCGATCACGCGACGAATGTCGCCGAGATGGTCTACTACGCGGCGACCGGTACGTATCCGACCGACGACGACGGCGACCGCTGAGCCGATGAACGCCGCCAAGCTGTTGCTGGTCGAAGACGATCCGGCCCTCGCCGAGCTGCTCGAGTACCGTTTCGCCAACGAAGGCTACGCCGTGCGCACCACGGCGGACGGCGACGAAGCATTGCTGATGGCGGCGGAGGACGTTCCCGATCTGGTCATCCTCGACTGGATGATCGAAGGCACCAGCGGGATCGAAGTATGCCGTCGGCTGCGGCGCGACAAGGCGACCGCCCATGTGCCGATCATCATGCTGACCGCGCGCGAGACCGAAGACGACAAGATCCGCGGCTTGGAGACCGGCGCGGACGACTACCTGACCAAGCCGTTTTCGCCGCGCGAGCTGCTCGCCCGGGTGGCGGCGGTGCTGCGGCGGATCCGCCCCGCTCTCGCCGGCGAGAGCATCGCGGTGGGCGACCTGTCGCTCGATCCGGTCGCGCACCGCGTCACCCGGAGGGGAAAGCCGCTGCATCTCGGTCCCACCGAGTACCGCCTGCTCAAGTTTCTGATGGAAAGTCCGGGCCGGGTGTTCAGCCGCTCGCAGCTGCTCGACGGGGTGTGGGGCACCGAAAGCGAGATCGAGCTGCGGACGGTCGATGTCCACATCCGCCGCCTGCGCCAGGCGATCGCGGTGGACGGCGGCAAGGACCCGGTGCGCACCGTGCGCAGCGCCGGCTACGCGCTCGAGGGGTGAACACTCGCGCGCCCCGCCCCGACCTCGCGTAGCGAGCTGCCCGCAGCCCGTCGTTCGGCCCATGGGAATTCGAAACCTCCGCCCGATGGTCTGGCTCGCTCTGGTCCTCCCCGGCTGCTGGATGGCCTACCGTTGGATGCTGACGCCCGAGCGCTACGGTTATGGCCACGCGATTGCGGACAGCGGCGACTGGGCCGCCTGGCTGCTGATGGCGACGCTGGCGGTCACCCCCTTGCGGCTGATGCTTCCTCGACAGCGGTGGACGGGCCGACTGCTGCGGTATCGCCGCGATCTGGGCTTGGCGAGTTTCGCTTACGCGATGGCACACACCGCGATCTACCTGTGGAACAAGGCTTCGGCCGCGCTCGTGATCGACGAGCTGGGGCTGCCCGGAATCCTGTTCGGGTGGCTGGCGCTCGCGTTGTTCGTGCCGCTCGCGGCGACCTCGAGCGACGCCGCCATGCGGCGCCTCAAGCGCGCGTGGAAACGCCTCCACCGGCTGGTGTACCCGGCGGCGATCCTGATGTTCGTGCACTGGGTGCTGACCGCGTTCGACCCGACGACAGCGTGGCTGCACGCCGGGGCGCTCGCGGTCCTGGAAGGCGTCAGGATCGCCCTGCAACGGCGTCAGAGAGTCACGTAACGGCGCAGCCGGGCGACTTCGGCCTCGTCGACATACTTGCCGATCTCGCGGTCGAACTCGGCCATGTTCTCGTACGGCCGATATTCGAGGAACTCGTGGACCATCTTGTCGCTCATCCCCGGGATGAGCTCAATGTCAGCCTCGCTGGCGCTGTTGAGGTCGATCGGCACGAACACCGAGGCGCGCACGGCATCGGCCTGCTCGGGTGAGAGCGTTTCGAGCAGCTTCGTGTTGAACGCGCTCGCGCTGGCGTAAGGCCGGCCGGCGACGACGGCCGCGGCAAGCTCGGGAGTGAAGCCGGCGACCCCTGCCAGTTGCTCCGCGCTCGCGGTGTTGGGATCGAGCACCGCGCCCGAGGCGTCCGGCTTAGAATCTGCGGCGGTGGCTGGCGCAGTCGATTGGCCCGATTCGGCGGAGGTGCTCGTATCGCTCTGCCCGGAACAGGCGGCGAGGCCGAGCGTGGTTATGGCGAGGGCGGGGAACAGGATACTGCGCATTGCGTGACCTCTTATTGCGAAAGACTCGCACTACCACGGTCGCTGACAAAGGGAAGGCTTCAAGCTCGTCTGCCACGCGTTCAACGGCAGACGCTTCCGAATCCACGCGCCTGCTGGTCGAAATGGAAATGATCGCGGTGCGCTGCGTTGTAATCGGGGCTCAGCACGGTCCCGAACACCCGACAGCCCTCGTCGCGCACCCGGCGCAGGAATGCGGCCTCGGCAGGCTCGCCGTTCCAGCCCGCCAGCACGCTGACCCGGCGCCCGTCCGCCATAACGAAGCCCGCGATGTCGATCGCGTTGCCGCTGGCGTGCTCGCTCCAGCCGCCTTCCGAGCGGCCGTAGAGGCGGCGGCAGGAATACGCGCCGAGGTGCTCGACCCGCGCGAGGGGAGCGCCGAGGACTTCGCGTGCGGCGGGGCGCACCCCGCGCTCGAGCCATAGCGCGAGGCCAGCGGCGACCGCGCAGGTGGTCGGCGGGCTATCGGGCGCGAGGGGAGAGGCCGTCAGCACGGTCCGATCGGGTCGAGCGCAGGCGCCTTCCCCGGCTGGGGCGAGCGCGGCAAAGGCAACCTCGCTGCGCGCGAGCACCGCGCGGCAGGCGGGTGCATCACCGCGCAAGGCGGCGAGCTTACGCTCGGTCGCCCAGCCCGGCGGGTCGCGCAAGTCGAGCGGCGCCCACGGATTGTGCTGCGGATGCGCGTCGAGCCAGCCTTTGCCGGCCAGCAGCACCCCGCCGGCGATCAGGAGGGCGAAGGCGAGATGATCGAATGCCGTGAGGCGCATGGCTCGCAAACGCACCAGAAGGGTGAATGGCGCGCTCAGCACTGGAGCCGCGCCGCCGCGTTTCGGCCGTGTCGGGGGCTTCGCGCCAAGATAATCAATGGAAGTCGCGGCTTGGCGGCAAGGGCAGCATCCGCGGGACTATGCGCACGTCGCGCGGATGGCCGCCCGCGCTGGGTCCGTGAAAGCCGCAGTCGCGGTTGCCCGAGCCCGGCGGCTGCCAGGGTTGCGGCTCAATCGGCGCCTGTGCGTCGTCGTCCTGGAGCAGGACCCCGCCGGGGCCCCAGCGGCTCGGCAAGGGGTTGTTGCAGTGATCGGCGCGGGCGATCGTCACCGGCATCAGGTCGTCGGACAAGCGGTGGAGGTCGTGCGTCGCATCGGTGAGCCGGGCGGCGATCACGTGGATCACCTCGTCGTCGTACTCGACCCGCCCGCGCACCTCCATCAGCCGCGCGCCCATGATGACCTTGCGGTACTGCTCCATCGTGTCGGGCCAGACGACGAGGTTGACCACCCCGGTCTCGTCTTCCAGCGTGATGAAGCACACCCCCTTGGCGCTGCCAGGGCGCTGGCGGATCAGCACCACGCCGGCGACCTGCACCACGCTGCGGAACTTGCGCTCTTTCAGCTCGCTCGCGCGCACGAACCCGCGGCTGGCGAGCGAAGGGCGCAGGAAGCTCAAGGGATGCGCCTTCAGGCTGAGGCG
>JBHWTG010000170.1:0-4547 GCA_043427735.1 Tsuneonella sp.
GATCTTGGGTCAGCGCGCAGCAGGCCGCGCTCGCCAGCCGCGCCGCCCAGCCGGGATGGCGCTCGCTCGAAGGGGGGGTGCTGTGGCGGCGCGTCGCCGGCGACGGCGGCGGCGCGCGGCCGACGGTCTCGGACACGGTGACGGTCCATTACACCGGCAGCTTCGTCGATGGCGGCGTGTTCGACAGCTCGGAGGGCGGCGAGCCAGCTACTTTCCCGCTCGGCCGGCTGATCCCCGCCTGGCAGTTGGCGATCCCGCAGATGGGCGTCGGCGACACGATCGAAATCGCCGCCCCCGCGCCGCTCGCTTACGGAATGAACGGCAAGGGCCCGATCCCCGGGGGCGCGACGCTGCTGTTCACCGTGCGGCTGCTCGGCATCGGCGAACGGACGGACTAGGATTCTCTCCCAAACCCCGCTCGTGCTGAGCTTGTCGAAGCACGCTGGCGGTGCGCTCGCCCCCCCTTGGGCTGGCTGGCAAGCCAGCCGCTCAGGACATGCTTCGACAAGCTCAGGGGGAGCGGCTATCGTGGTGGCGGGAGATAAGCCATGGACCCGCTCGCTCAGCTCGCCGCCGCCAGCCTCGCGTTTGTCGGCACCCATTTCGCGCTGTCGCATCCGCTGAGGGCGCCCATCGTCGCGCGGATCGGCGAAAAGGGCTTCCTCCCGCTCTACTCGCTGGTGGCGCTGGCGACGTTCGCGTGGATGATCCTCGCCTTTCGCGCGGCGCCGCCGGCCGATCTGCCGGGCTCGGGCGAGATCGGCTGGATCGTCGCGACGGTGCTGACGCTGCCCGCACTCGTGCTGTTCCTCGGCTCGCTGCGCGGCAACCCGGCGTTCCCCGATCCGGGCAAGCCGAAGCCGGTCACGCGCGCGCCCACCGGCGTGTTCGCGGTGACTCGCCACCCGATGATGTGGGGCTTCGCGCTGTGGGCGCTGAGCCACTTCGCGCTGTGGTGGAGCTGGCGCACGGTGATCGTCGCCGGCGCGGTGCTGATCCTCGCGCTCCTCGGCGCGCATATGCAGGACCGCAAGAAGGCCGCGCTCCTTGGCAAGGGCTGGAGCGGCTGGGCCGCGCAGACGAGCTACTGGCCGCGCTGGGGGCGGCTGCCGGGTGGGGGCGCGATGCCATGGCTGGTCGGCCTCCTGCTATGGCTGGCGCTAACCTGGGCGCACATTCCGGCTGCGGGGATCCCCGCCGGCGCGTGGCGTTGGATCTAGTTAAGACGATCCATTTCGATGCGGTCCGCCCATCGAAAGAGGGCGCGCATGGCTAGCCACACGCAAAGCGCGAGTGCGAAGCAGATACCTAAGACGATAAGCCACTCACGAACCTGAAGAGGGGGCGCACTAGTGGCCGCCGAACCCTGCCACGCGGCCATCAGTAGAATGCCAGCTTCTGCAAACAACCCGAATAGCAGCAGAAGAACGCCAACCAGCCGGATGATCGCAGGCATTAGGCCCGCGCTTCCTCCACCCCGGCGCTGTTGTGGCGCAGCGCCTTCAATACGGTGTCGACGATATGCGGGGCGTTGAGCGCGGCTTCGTCGTATTGCCGGGCGGGATCGTCGTGGTCCTGGAACACGTCGGGCAGGCGCATGGTGCGGATCTTGAGGCCCGCGTCGAGCAGACCGGCGTCGCTGGCGTGGGTGAGGACGTGCGCGCCGAGGCCGCCGATCGCGGCCTCTTCCACCGTCACCACCACTTCGTGCGTCCGCATCAGGCGGTCGATCAGCGCGGTGTCGAGCGGCTTGGCGAAGCGCAAGTCGGCGACGGTGGTGCTGAGCCCCTTGGCCTCGAGCGCGTCGGCCGCTTTCAGCGCTTCGGCCAGCCGCGTGCCGAGCGAGAGCAGCGCGATCTTGCTCCCCTCGCGCACCACGCGGCCCTTGCCGATCTCGAGCAGCTGCGGCGTCTCGGGCAGCGGCACGCCGGTCCCGCCGCCGCGCGGATAGCGGAACGCGATCGGGCCCGCGTCGTATTCGGCGGCGGTGTAGGTCATGTGGACCAGCTCGGCCTCGTCGGCCGCGGCCATCACCACCATGTTGGGCAGGGTGGCGAGGTATGTCACGTCGAAGCTGCCAGCGTGCGTGCAGCCATCGGCGCCGACCAACCCGGCGCGGTCGATCGCGAAACGCACGGGGAGATTCTGGATCGCCACGTCGTGCACCACCTGGTCGTAGGCGCGCTGGAGGAAGGTCGAATAGATCGCGGCGAACGGCCGCATCCCCTGCGCGGCGAGCCCGGCGGCGAACGTCACCGCGTGCTGCTCGGCGATGCCAACGTCGAAGCTGCGCTCAGGGTGCGCTTTGGCGAAGCGGTCGACCCCGGTGCCGCTCGGCATCGCGGCGGTGATCGCGACGATCCGCTCGTCCGTCTCGGCGAGCTTCGCCAGCGTATCGCCGAACACGTTCTGGTATGCGGGCGGGCCGCCGGCGCTCTTCTTCTGCTCGCCGGTGATGACGTCGAACTTCTGCACCCCGTGGTATTTGTCGGCGCTCTTCTCGGCCGGGGCGTAGCCTTTGCCCTTCTTGGTGACGACATGGACCAGGATCGGTCCCTGCTCGCTGTCGCGCACGTTTTCGAGCACCGGGATCAGGTGGTCGAGGTTGTGCCCGTCGATCGGGCCGACGTAGTAGAACCCCGGCTCCTCGAACAGGGTCCCCCCGGTGACCATTCCGCGGGTGAACTCCTCGGCCTTCTCGAGGCCGTCGTGCACCCGCCGGCTCACCTTGCGGGCGAGCCTGGAGGCGAGATGGCGCAGCCCGAGATATTCGCTCGAGGAGACCATCCGCGCGAGATAGGCCGAAAGCCCCCCCACCGGCGGGGCGATCGACATGTCGTTGTCGTTGAGGATCACCACCAGCCGGTTGCCGGCGATCTCGGCGTTGTTCATCGCCTCGTAGGCCATGCCCGCGCTCATCGCGCCGTCGCCGATCACCGCGATGCCCTTGCCGGGTTGCCCGCGCAGCTTGTTGGCCATCGCGAAGCCCAGCGCGGCGGAAATCGAGGTCGAGGAATGCGCCGCCCCGAACGGGTCGTATTCGCTCTCGCTGCGCTTGGTGAACCCGCTGAGGCCGCCGCCTTGGCGCAAGGTGCGGATGCGGCTGCGGCGGCCGGTCAGGATCTTGTGCGGATAGGCCTGGTGGCCGACGTCCCACACCAGCTTGTCGGCGGGGGTGTCGAACACATAGTGCAGCGCGACCGTCAGTTCGACCACCCCGAGCCCGGAGCCGAGATGCCCGCCGGTCGAACCCACCGCGCTGATCATCTCGGCGCGCAGCTCGTCGGCCAGCTGGCGCAGGTCCTCGGGAGCGAGCTTGCGCAAGTCGGTGGGAGTATCGACGAGGTCGAGCAGCGGCGTCGCTGGAGGCGCGGTCATGCGCGTGGCCCTACACCCGGCGGCCGCGGCTGTCGATGAACCGCAGGCGGCACAACCATGAGCAATTCGTGAGCATTCGGCTCAGCGGCATTCGGCGCACAGGCCGCGGATTTCGATCACCGGACGCTCAGGCTTGAAGTCGGCCGCTTCGGCGAGCCCGCGAACGGTCCGCGACACCGCGTCGTTGTCGAGGTGAGTCGCCTCGCCGCAGCCGTCGCAGACAAGAAAGATGCAGTCGTGCAGGCAACCCGGATGGCTGTTGGCGAGGTAGGCGTTTTTCGATTCGACCCGCATCGCGAGGTTGTTGGTCACGAACAGGTCGAGAATGCGGTAGATCGAGTTGGGCGCGATCCGCTTGCCGCGGCGGTGCGAGACCTCGTCGGCGATGTCGTACGCGCTCGCCGGCGAGGCGTGGGTGGCGAGCGCCGCGAACACATCGGCGCGCAGCTCGGTCCATTGCTCGCCCGCGCCGGTCAGCGCCGCTTCGGCCGCGCGCGCGAGAGCGGAGCCCGAGTGTTCGTGGTGGTGATGGCGCGCCATGCCAACAAATGTAATGCGCCCCGGCGTGCGGCGCCAGTGGGGGTCAGTTGCGGGTGAACGCCGGCTTGTAGAGCGCCGGATACCTCGCCTTGAGCGCGGCGACCTTCGGGGCGTCCCAGCGCACGATATAGGCGTGCCGGGGGTTCTTGAGCGCGAAGTCCTGATGGTAGCTTTCGGCGGGATGGAACGCCTGCGCGCGCTCGATCCGGGCGACGATCGGCTTTTTCCACACCCCCGAGGCGGCCATCTGCTGGAGATAGGCGGCAGCGACCGCGCGCTGTTCCTCGCTCTGCGGGATCAGCGCGGCGCGATACTGCGGACCGACATCGGGGCCCTGCCGGTTCTTGAGGGTGGGATCGGCCACGACCGAAAAGAACACCCGCAGCAACTGGTCGTAGCGGACCACCGACGGATCGTAGGTGACCTTCACCGCCTCGGCGTGATCGGTCATGCCCGACGAGACCAGCTCGTACGTCGCCGAGCGCGCGGTGCCGCCGTGATAGCCGCTGACCGCGCTCTTCACCCCCTTCAGATGGCTGAATACCGCCTCGACGCCCCAGAAGCATCCGCCGGCGAACACCGCGGTCCTGAGCCCCGGCTTCTCCGCGGCGACGCGCTTGGCGGAGTTG
>JBHWTG010000171.1:0-2892 GCA_043427735.1 Tsuneonella sp.
GAGCGGATCGCCGTCCCACACCACGAGGTCGCCCGCCGCGCCCGCCGCGAGGGTTCCCGCGCGGCCGCCGAACCCGGAAATTTCGGCGGGTACCGACGAGATCGTGGCGAACGCCTCGCCCCAGCTCAGCCCCGTGGCGCCGGGCACGCGGGTCAGCGCGACGAGGTTGCCAGCGAACTGCTTGAGGTTGCGCGGCTGATCGCCCGTGGTGCCGGCGAGCCGCCCCAGCGCGACTTTGACGCCCGCGCGGACCATCCGCCCGACGTTGCTCTGGGTCGCGGCGAGCTGCTCGAAGCTCGAGGGCAGGTCGTCGAGCGGGTCGGCGATCACCGGCACCCGCGCCGCGGCGATCTCGTCGGCCACCAGCCAGCCTTCGCTCGCGCCCACCAGCACCAGCTTGAGCCGGGGAAACTCGGCGCGCAGCGCGAGCACCGAGCGGATGTCCGAGGCGCGCTCGACCGCCACGTAAAGCGGCTGCGCGCCGTTCACTACCGGCACCAGCGCGGCGGCATCGAAGCGGGTCAGCAACACATCGTCGCGCTCGGCGCGGGTGTCGATCAGGCGAGTGTCGATCGGGATGTCGTCGCCCAGCGAGACCTCGTTCGGACGCCCGCCGCCGGGGATCACCGCGCCCTCGGTGCCGTACTGGCGCGCTTCGCGCAGCGCGTTGCGCAGCACCGCGTGCGTGCTGGTGCGGCTGCCGCCGGCAAGCTGCGCGCCGCGCTCGCCCAGCGCGACCAGCTGGAACGCGCGCGGGCGCACGACCATCCGCGGATCGGCGCCCAGATCGACCACCGCGCCCTGCCCGGCGAAGATCGAGCTCGCCGCCGAGGGGAACACGCTCGCGCGGGTGATCCCGCCATCGCGCGCGACCGCGACGTGCTGCGAGGACGGGTTGAGCGCCGGCGCGACGTCGAGCGCGGCGCCGAACGGCGAGTTTGCCGCGGCGGTGTCGTCGGCCTCGCCGACCCCTTCGGAATCGGTCAGCCCGAGCGAGGTCATCGCTGCGAACAGCCCGGGGGTCACCCACTTGCCAGTGCCGTCGACCACCGTCTCGGCGCTGGTCGCGGGCATCTGCGCGGACGGCCCCGCGAACACCACGCGGCCGCCACGCACCACCACTGCGCCGCCTTCGATCGGATCGCTCCCGTCGCCAGTGGCAACGGTCGCGTTCACGATCGCGATGTCCTGCGCCGCGAGGGGCGCTGCGAACGCCACGAGCGCCGCGCCGAGAAACAACCGCGCGCTCATTTCACGTCTCCCTCGCCGGGCTGGCCGAGCTCGAAATCGCTCACCGGCTTTCGTTTCGGATCGTTCGCGTCGAACATCAGCGCGCCGTCGATCCACACTTTCTCGGGCCGCGAATAGACCGACAGCGGATCGCCGTTCCACAGGACGACGTCGGCCATCTTGCCCGGCGCGAGGCTGCCGGTGAGCTCGCCCACGCCCATTGCCGTGGCGGGGTTCAGGGTCAGCCAGCGGATCACCTCGGCATCGGGGATGGCGACGCCTGCGCGGCGGCCCGCCGCCTGCGCCTTCGCCGCTTCCTGGTTCAGGCGCTGGATGCCGTTCTCGTCGTCCGAATGGATCACCACGCAGGCGCCCGCCTTGTGCAGGAACGCGGCGTTCTCCGGGATGCCGTCATAGCTTTCCATCTTGAAGCCGTACCAGTCGGCCCAGATCGCCGAGCACACCCCGTTCGCCTTCAGCAGGTCGGCGATCTTGTAGCTTTCGACCGCGTGATGGAACGCGGTGACCTTGTAGCCCATCTCCTTCGCCATATCGAGCACGAGGGCCATCTCGTCGGCGCGGTAGCAGTGGTTCTGGATCAGGATCTCGCCGTCGAGCACCCCGGCGAGGGTCTCCTTGGCGAGATCGCGGCTCTTGCGCCCGTCGGCGATGTACTTCTTGGCGTCGAGCCAGGTCTGGCGGTTGACCGCCATGTTGCCCATCCGGGTCGAAGGCGTCCGCCCCTTGCCGCCGTACACCCGCTTGGGGTTCTCGCCGCAGGCCATCTTCATCCCGTAGGGCGCGCCGGGGAACTTCATCCCCTGCATCGTGCGCGCGGGCACGTTCTTCAGGGTGACCGAGCGCCCGCCCATCAGGTTGGCCGAGCCGGGGAGGATCTGCAACGAGGTCACCCCGCCGTTCGCCAGCGCGCGGCTGAAGCCGGGATCCTGCGGCCAGACCGAATGCTCGGCCCAGACCTCGGGCGTGGTCGGATCGGTCGCCTCGTTGCCGTCCGAATGCGACTGCACCGACGGCGAGGGATAGTTGCCGAGGTGCGAGTGGATGTCGATGATCCCGGGGGTGACGAACTTGCCGGCGCCGTCGATCCGGGCGTAGCCGGCGGGGATCGCGAGATCGGCCCCGCCCACCGCGACCACCTTGCCGCCTTCGAGCAGCACCGTGCCGCGCTCGATCCGCCCGCCCGCGCCGTCATAGACGGTGGCGCCGACGAGGGCGGTCGGCGTGCCGGGATAGGGCCGGTAGGTCGAAGGGTAGGGGTTCTTGTCGATCGCCCCCGCGCTCGCGCTTTTGGTGTCGGCCTTATCAGGCGTGGCGGCGCAAGCCGACAGCGCAAGCGCGCCCGCCAGCAAGGCCGGAATCGATGCAAGCTTCATTGTGCTCCCCGTGAATCGGCTCGGCGAAGGATCGTCGGGTGAACGCGAACGGCCCGTCAAACTTCGTGACCATTCGCCCCGCAACCCTTTGCTCTCAGGCAAGAAATACGACCTCGGACAAATCATTCGATGAGACTTTTGCGAATCGCGGCAGCACCTCTGCGGACGCGCTGCTCGCGGCACAATTGCGGGCCGGCGCGAAGGAGGAAAGGGAAAAGCCAAGGCCTCGGGGGGGCGGACGCGAGGCCCGCCCCCGTTCGAGCGAGAA
>JBHWTG010000172.1:0-6311 GCA_043427735.1 Tsuneonella sp.
CACCCCCATTTTTGCGAAGCACAAATGGGGAGGGGGACCGCGACGCCGTAGGCGTCGTGGTGGAGGGGTCTCGTGTGTGCAGTTGCCCCTCCGTCACGCGCCTCGCGGCGCGCGCCACCTCCCCATTTGCGCTGACGCGAAAATGGGGAGGAGCTCGTGGCGAGAGAAGTCATCCGCCTTTTTCGTTTTCCTACACGCCCCTCGGTGTGCCAGCATGTCCCCCATGCCGCGTTCGTTCCGCTTCCTCCGCCATGTTTTGCAAATTCCCGACATTCTCCGACCGGTCGGGCGGGGGGCGGATCTTGGTGTGTACTTCGTGTCACCTTCCGCCCCGCCTTCCCCTTTTTCCCCCCGCTCCCTATAGGCCCGGCCAACCCCCGATGAACGACTCCGCCGCCCTTTACCTGCCCAGCGACTGGCGCGACTTCGTGTCGCTGACCAAGCCGCGCGTGATGAGCCTGGTGATCTTCACCGGCCTCGCCGGCTTGCTCGCCGCGCCCGGCACCATCCACCCGGTGATAGGCTTCACCGCGGTGCTGTGCATCGCGCTGGGCGCGGGCGGGGCGGCGGCGCTCAACCAGTGGTGGGAAGCCGACATCGACGCCGAGATGAAGCGCACCGCCGGCCGCCCGATCCCCGGCGGGCGGGTGCGGCGGACCGATGCGCGCGACTTCGGCATCGCGCTGTCGGTCGCCTCGACGCTCATCATGGGGGTGGCGGTGAACTGGCTCGCCGCGGCGATCCTGGCGGTCTCGATCGTCTATTACGCGGTCGTCTACACGATCTGGCTGAAGCCGCGCACACCGCAGAACATCGTCATCGGCGGCGGCGCCGGCGCATTCCCGCCGATGATCGGCTGGATCGCGGTGACGAACGAGATCACCGTCATGCCGGTCCTGCTGTTCGCGATCATCTTCTTCTGGACCCCGCCGCATTTCTGGGCGCTCGCGCTGTTCGTGCAGACCGATTACGCCAAAGTCGGCATCCCGATGATGCCGGTGGTGAGGGGCGAGGCGAGCACTCGGCGGCAGATCCTCGCCTACGCGATCGTGCTGCTGCCGATCGCCGCGAGCCCCTGGTTCATTGGCGGGACCGGCGCGATTTACGGCGGGGCGGCGGTGCTGCTGAGCCTGCTGTTCGTCTATTTCTCGGCCCAGGTCGCGCTTCGCCGCGCCGAGCCGGGCGACGGCATGAAGCCCGAAAAGCGCTTGTTCGGCTTCAGCGTGCTCTATCTTTTCGCGCTGTTCGCCGCGCTGGTTGTCGACCGCGCGGTTTACGGGCAGGGGCTGTTCGCATGACACCCCCGATGACTCCCGAGGACGAGGCGGAATTCAAGCGCCGCCGCAAGGGGCGCAACACTGCGCTGGCGCTGGTGCTGCTGTTCTTCGTCGCGCTGTTCTACGCGATCACCTTCGTGCAGTTCGGCAGCGACTGATGGCAAGCGCGCCGCCGCTCCAGCGTTCGAACGCCCGCGTCGGGCTGATGGCCGCGATGCTCGCCCTAGCCATGCTCGGGCTCGGTTATGCGGCGGTGCCGCTCTACCAGCTGTTCTGCCAGGTCACCGGGTTCGGCGGGACCACCCAGCGCGCAACCGAGGGCGAGGCGCGCGCCGCCGAGCGCGCCGGGGCGCGGGTCGCGGGCGGGTTCATGTCGGTGCGTTTCGATGCCAACACCGACCCCGACCTGCCGTGGACCTTCCGCCCCGAGCAGGTGACCCAGACGGTGCGGCTGGGCCAGCGGCAGATGGCGTTCTACTACGCGCGAAACAACTCGAACCGGGCGGTCACCGGCACCGCCAGCTTCAACGTCTCGCCCGCGCAGACCGGGCAGTACTTCAGCAAGATCCAGTGCTTCTGCTTCACCGAACAGACCCTCCAGCCGGGGCAGGAGGTGGTCATGCCGGTGCTGTTCTTCGTCGACCCGGCGATCCGGCGCGACGAAACCGCCGCCGATGTCGAGCAGATCACCTTGAGCTACACCTTCCACGAAACCCGGGCCGCGGCCGAATAGGCCTCTGGACCGGGCCGCGCGGCCACACTAAGGGCAGGCGCAAACCGCTCGATAGGGACGAGACATGGCCGGCGCCAAGAACCACCAGTACCACATCCTCCCGCCCGATATCTGGCCGCTGATGGGCTCGCTATCGGCGCTGACCTTCACCAGCGGGATGGTGCTGTTCATGCACGAGATGGCCGGCGCCTGGCTCGTCCTCGGGCTCGGCATCGCGGGCCTGATCGCGACCTTCTTCGCCTGGTTCTCCAACATCGTGAAGGAAGCGCAGGCCGGCGACCACACCCCGGTGGTGCAGCTTCACCTGCGCTATGGGATGATCCTGTTCATCGCTTCGGAAGTGATGTTCTTCGTCGGCTGGTTCTGGGCGTTCTTCGATTTCGCGCTGTTCCCCAGCGAGCTGTCCGAAGTCGTCGGCGGGCAGTTCCCGCCCAAGGCGATCGAGGCGGTGATCGATCCGTTCGACCTTCCGCTGCTCAACACGCTGATCCTGCTGTGCTCGGGCACCACCGTCACCTGGGCGCATCATTCGCTGATCCATGGCGACCGCGACGGCCTCAAGAAAGGCCTGTGGCTGACGATCCTGCTCGGCATCCTGTTCACCAGCATCCAGGCCTACGAGTACGCCCACGCGCCATTCCCCTTCGGCCAGAACACCTACGGCTCGGCGTTCTACATGGCGACCGGCTTCCACGGGTTCCACGTGCTGGTCGGCACGATCTTCCTGATCGTCTGCCTGGTGCGCGCCTACAAGGGCCACTTCACCCCGCAGCAGCACTTCGGCTTCGAGGCGGCGGCGTGGTACTGGCACTTCGTCGACGTGGTGTGGCTGTTCCTGTTCGTGTCGATCTACGTCTGGGGCAGCTGGGGCGCGCCGATCCACTGACCGTCCGGCGGGTCCCTGTCGTGGCGACGCTCGTCGTCGCGCTGGCGGTCGCGACGATGGTCGCGCTCGGTCTCTGGCAGCTTCGCCGCGGCGAGGAGAAGGCGGCGCTGCTCGCGCGCTACGAAGCGGCGGCCAGCCTGTCGTCCGCCGTGCCCTGGCCGCGCACCCCGGCCGAGGCCGAGCGGGCGCTCTATCGCCACAGCACCGTCGAATGCGCACGGGTGCGCTCGATCGCCCAGCGCGCGGGCCGCTCGGCCGGGGGCGAGATGGGCTGGGCCCATGTCGCCACATGCGCGCTCGCGGACGGCGGCACGGCCGACATCGCGCTCGGCTGGTCGCGCCAACCGGCCCCGGTGGGCTGGGAGGGCGGCGCGGTGGGCGGCTTCATCGGCCCGCACGGAGACGGGGTGCGGCTTGTCGCGGCGCCGCCCCAGGCCGGGCTCGCGCAGCTCGCGCCGCCCGATCCGGCCGACATGCCCAACAACCATCGGTCCTACGCGGTCCAGTGGTTCCTGTTCGCGCTGACCGCACTCGTCATCTACGCGCTCGCGCTGCGCAAGCGCTGGCGCGCTAGGGCCGGATAAAGCCCGGCTTGCTTGCCGCCCGCCGCCTGCGCCGCTAGCGCCCCGGCGATGGACTACATCTCCACCCGCGGCAGCGCGCCGGCGCTGGGCTTCGAGCAGGTGACCCTCGCAGGGCTTGCGAGCGACGGCGGGCTCTACGTGCCGCGCGAGTGGCCGCGCTTCTCGCTCGACGAGATCGCAGCGCTTCGCGGGCTGCCTTATCCCGAGCTCGCGGCGCGGGTGATGGCGCCGTTCGTCGGCGACAGCCTCGCACCCGGCCGCCTGCGCGAGCTGTGCGAGGAGGCCTACGCGCGCTTCGCGCACGCCGCCGTCACCCCGCTCGTCCAGCTCGATGAGCGGCACTGGCTGCTCGAGCTGTTCCACGGGCCGACGCTCGCGTTCAAGGATGTCGCGCTCCAGCTGCTCGGCCTCTTGTTCGAGGAGTTCCTCGGGCGCAGCGGCGGCAACCTGACGATCGTCGGCGCAACCAGCGGCGATACCGGCAGCGCCGCGATCGACGCGGTGGCCGGCCGCGCGGGGGTCGAGATCTTCATGCTCCACCCGGCGGGCCGGGTGAGCGATGTCCAGCGCCGCCAGATGACCACGGTGCTCGCGCCCAACGTCCACAACATCGCCATCGAAGGCGCCAGCTTCGACGACGCGCAGGCAATGGTGAAGCGGATGTTCGGCGACCCCGTGCTCGCCGCCCGTTTCCGCCTCAGCGCGGTCAACTCGATCAACTGGGCGCGGCTGATGGCGCAGGTGGTGTACTACTTCGCCGCCGCGCTCCAGCTCGGCGCGCCCGCGCGCAAGGTCGCCTTCAGCGTGCCGACCGGCAACTTCGGCGATGTGTTCGCCGGCTATGTCGCGCACGCGATGGGGCTGCCGATCGAGCGGCTGATCGTCGCCACCAACGTCAACGACATCCTCCACCGCGCATTGAGCGAGGGCGACTATTCGGCCGGAACGGTGACCCGCACCGCCGCGCCGAGCATGGACATCCAGGTCAGCTCCAATTTCGAGCGGCTGCTGTTCGATTGCGGCGGGCGCGATGGCGCCGCGCTCGCCGAGCAGATGCGCGGGTTCGAGCAGACCAGAGCCATGCGGCTGACCAACGCGCAATCGCAGGGCGCCGCCGCGCGGCTGACAAGCGCGAGGGTGGAGCCCGAGCAGATGAGCGCAGCGATGCGCTGGGCGAGTGAGGCCGCCGGCCAGGTGATCGACCCGCACACCGCGATCGCGCTTCATGCCGCCCGCCATTTGGAGATCGCCGGGCCGGTCCCGGTTGTGACGCTGGCCACAGCGCACCCCGCGAAGTTCCGCGACGCGGTTGAGCGGGCAACCGGCCAGCGGCCCGCGCTGCCGGCAAGGGTCGGCGAGCTGTTCGCGCGCGAAGAGCGCTTCGCCGAGCTGCCCGGCGATTACACCGCCGTCCGCGACTGGATCGCCGCGCGGGCGACGCCCCAGGCCTGATGGCCAAGCTTGCTCAGGAGCCGCTGGTGCTCGCCGGAAAGGGCTGGGCCGACTACGGCCTGGTCGACAGCGGCCAGGGCCGCAAGCTCGAGCGCTACGGCCCTTTCCGCTTTGTCCGCCCCGAGCCGCAGGCGCTGTGGAGCCCGCGCCTCGCCGAGTGGCAGGCCGACGGCGAGTTCGTCCCCGGCAGCGACGAGGACGGCGGCGGGCGCTGGCGCTTCGAGCGCGGGGTGCCGGGCGAGGGCTGGCCGCTCGCGTGGGAGGACGTGCGCTTCACCGCGCAATGCACCCCCTTTCGCCATCTCGGCTTCTTCCCCGACATGGCGCCGGTGTGGCGCTGGATGCGCGAGCAGCTTGCCGGCAAGGACGATGCAGCGACACTCAACCTGTTCGGCTACACCGGCGTCGGCTCTCTTGCGCTGAGTGCGCGAGGCGCGGTGACCCACGTCGACGCGAGCAGGAAGTCGGTCGCGCAGGCGCGCGACAATGCCGCGCTGTCGGGCATCGCAAGCCGCCCGATCCGCTGGCTGGTCGACGACGCCGCGAAGTTCGCCGCGCGCGAGGTGCGGCGCGGACGGCGCTACGACGGGATTGTCCTTGACCCGCCCAAGTTCGGCCGTGGACCCGAGGGCGAGGTGTGGCGGCTCGAGGAGGGGCTCGCGGGCCTCGTCGGCGACTGCCGCCGGCTGCTCGATGGCGACAGCCGCTTCCTGTTCCTCACCGTCTACGCGGTGCGCATGAGCAGTCTTGCTCTCGCCGGCCTGCTCGCGGAAGCCTTCGCCGATCTGCCAGGCAAGATCGAGCACGGCGAACTCGCGGTGCGCGAAGAGGGGGATGGCGCTCGCCTGCTCCCGACCGCGATCTTCGCGCGCTGGTCGAATCCCGGCTAAGGCGCGCCGGCATGGCCGATTCGCTGATTCTCGAAGTCGCCGACCTCGAAGTCGATGTGCTGACCGGGATCTACTCCGAGGAGACCGGCAAGCCTCAGCCGTTGCGCATCTCGGTCGCCGCGCGGATGAAGCCGGCGCATCGCTACGAGCCCGAAACCCCGCTGTCGGCGAGCAAGAACTACATGGACCTCAAGTTCGCGGCGAGCGAGGCGCTGCCGCCCGGCCGGCATTTCAAGCTGATCGAGTCGGTCGCCGAGCACATCGCCGACACGCTGTTCGTGCAGGACGCTCGGGTCGAGGCGGTCACGGTGAAGATCGTCAAACTCGCGATTGCCGAAGCGGGCGAGGCGATCGGCATCACGCTGACCCGCGAGCGGCGCTGATGCGCGTGGTCGAGGCGCGCGGCCTGCCCGACAACCCGACCGACGCCGCGACCGCCTTCGGCCGGCTCGCCGTGCCCGCGGTCCGCGACGCGATCGCTGCCAGAGA
>JBHWTG010000173.1:0-2983 GCA_043427735.1 Tsuneonella sp.
GATCTCGAAGTCCAAGGGCCTGTGGGCGATCGGCGACTGCACCCCCGGGCCGTGGCTGGCGCACAAGGCGAGCCACGAGGGGGTCACCGCGGCCGAGGCAATCGCGCAGGAACTCGGCAACCAGGACGTCCACCCGCACCCGCTCGATCGGGGGAACATCCCGGGCTGCACCTACTGCCACCCGCAGATCGCCAGCGTCGGCCTGACCGAGGCGAAGGCGAAGGAAGCGGGCTACCCCGTCAAGGCCGGGACGTTCCCGTTCATGGGCAACGGCAAGGCCATCGCGCTCGGCGAGCCGGAGGGGTTCGTCAAGACGGTGTTCAACGCCAGCACCGGCGAGCTGCTCGGCGCGCACATGGTCGGCGCCGAGGTGACCGAGCTGATCCAGGGCTACGTCGTGGGCAAGACGCTCGAGACCACCGAGGCCGAGCTGATGGCGAGCGTGTTTCCGCATCCGACGCTCTCGGAGATGATGCACGAGAGCGTGCTCGCCGCCTACGGCCGCGCGCTTCACATCTGACCGGCGGTTCGTCGCAAGCTTTCGCCGTTCGTCGCAAAATCCGGAACAGCCCGAACCGTCAGCGCGTTGGGTCGCCGAGAGGAGAACCGCCTTGGAATTCGAGCTTGTCGAGCTGCCGCAGGCATCCGACACGGGGCCGCGGCCATTGCCCCTCGACCCTCGGCCTGCCCAGCGAGAGCGGCCGGCGTTGCCGCTCCGCGCACCCGACTGGCGCGACCAGGCGGTCTACATTCCCGATCAGGAGTACGGTTCCTAACCGATCGCGCCGCGCTCGCGCAGCCGCGCGATCTCGGCATCCCCCACGGCCAGGATTTCGCGCAGAACCTCATCCGAATCCTCGCCAACCCGTGGCGGGGCGGCGCGATAGGTGGCGGGCGTGGCCTCGAGCCTGGCCGGGAAGCCGACGAAGCGGACCGGGGTGCCATCGCGCCGATCGAGTTCGCCGACGAGTTCGCGCGCCGCGATCTGGGGGTGGGCCAGCGCTTGGGGAACGGAGTTCACCTTGCCGCTCGGCACGCCTTGCGCGTTGAGCGCCGCGACCAGCGCTTCGGACGGCCAGCGGGCGACCGCCGGCTCGAGCTCGGCGAGGAGCGCGGCCCGGTTCGCCCCGCGCGCGCTCATCGCGGCGAAGCGCGGATCGTCCGCCAGATGAGCGAGCTCCAGCACCCGGCACAGCTTGGCGTACTGGCGGTCGTTCGCGGTGGCGATCAGGATGTCGCCGTCGGCACAGGCGAACGACTGGTAGGGCACGATGTTGGGATGCTGGTTGCCGAGCCGCCGCGGCTCGACGCCGCCGTTGAGCCAGTTCGCCGCCTGGTTGCTCATCAACGCCACCTGCGCGTCGAGCAGCGCGAGGTCGATCCGCTGCCCTTCGCCGGTGCGGTCGCGATGGCGCAGCGCGGCGAGGATCGCGATCGCGGCGTAAAGCCCCGTGGTGAGATCGCTGATCGGGACGCCCACCTTGGTCGGCGGCCCGTCGGGGGCGCCGGTCACGCTCATCAACCCGCTCATGCCCTGGATCAGGAAGTCGTAGCCGCCGCGATCCTTGTCCGGCCCGGTCTGCCCGAACCCGGTGATCGAGCACCACACGAGGTCGGGCTTGAATTCGCGCAGGTCGGCGTAATCGAGACGATATTTGGCGAGCCCGCCGACGCGGAAGTTCTCGACCACCACGTCGCTGACGGCCGCCAGATCGCGCACGATCCGCTGACCATCCGCGGAGGCAACGTCGACGGCGATCGAGCGCTTGTTGCGGTTCGCGCACGAGAAATAGGCCGAGTCCGCCGAGCCCGGGAGAAACGGCGGGCCCCAGGCGCGCGTGTCGTCGCCGGCGCCGGGCTGCTCGACCTTGATCACCTCGGCCCCGAGGTCGCCGAGCACTTGCGTGCTCCACGGCCCGGCCAGCACGCGCGACAGGTCGAGCACGCGAATGCCCGCCAAAGCTCCCTCGGCGCGGGCGCCGCTCACCGGTCGCGGAACTCCGGCGCGCGGCGGTCGAGGAAGGCGTCGATCGCCTCGGCATGGTCTTCGGTATGGTGCGACAGCGCCTGATAGGCAGCGGCGATCTCGAGGTGCGTCGGGAGCTTCTGATCCATCCCTTCGCGCATCATCCGCTTGGCCATCCGCGTCGCATGCCCGGGATTGGCGGCGATCGCGCGGGCGATCTCCTGCGCCCGCGGCAATACCTCTGCGGTCGGCACCACCTCGGACGCGACCCCGTAGCGCAGCGCCGTCGCGGCATCGATCGTCTCGCCGGTGAGCGTCATCAGCGACGCGTTCGACAGGCCCGCCACGCGAGGCAGCAGCCACGCGCCGCCGCCACCGGGCACGATACCGAGCTTGACGTAGCTTTCCGCCACCACCGCGTCCTCGGCCATCACCCGGATATCGCACATCAGCGCGATGTCGAGCCCGAGCCCGATCGCGTGGCCGTTGATCGCCGCAACGACCGGCACCTCGAGCTCCCACAGCGCGCGACCGATGCGCTGGACCGTCGTGCGATAATGCGTCCGCTGGTCGTAGGGGCTGCCGGCGAACATCCCCGCCTTGTCGCGCATCGCCTTCACGTTGCCGCCCGCGCAGAAGGATGCGCCCGCGCCGGTCAGCACCATCGCCCGCACGCTGCGATCGCGCGCAAGCTCGTCGGCCAGCGCGGCGAACTCGGCGCTTTGCTCGGGGTCGGTGATGGCGTTGCGGTCCGCCGGCCGGCTCATGGTGACGGTCAGCATCGCGCCGTCGCGCTCGAATTTGAGGAACTCGCTCATGCCCACGCCTTAGTCGGCGCGGCGAAGCCGGGCAATGCGCGGGATTGCCCGCCACGCCGCCGTGAAGCAAGGTGACCGGCGTGTTCGACACCTTCCGATTGGCTGCGATTCCCGCCGAGGATCAAGCGCTGCGGCCGCGCGTGCGGGCGATCGCCGCCGAAGCGGTGGCGGGCATGACGCTGGAGCAGCGCGCCCACTC
>JBHWTG010000174.1:0-5521 GCA_043427735.1 Tsuneonella sp.
CGAGTGGAAGTAGCGCGCGGTCACCGGCTTGCTCCGGTCGGGGGCCGGTGCCGCGCCGTGCGCCACCGCCCGCGCCTGCCGCGCGAGCTGCCATCCGGCGACCGCGACCGCGCTCATCGCGGTAAACGCCACGCTGCCGGCCAGGCGGTCGTCGAGCGAGGCCTCCTCGCGCATCCAGCGCGCGATCGCGCGGCAGGTCTCGGCAAGCTCGTTCAGCGCGCCCGCGCTGTCGCCGGCGACCTCGGCAAACAGCGCGTCGAGCGCTTCGCCCCCATCGAGCCCCAATTTGCGAGTCACGAGGTCGGCCGCCTGGATGCCGTTGGTGCCTTCGTAAATCGGCGCGATGCGCGCGTCGCGATAGTGCTGCGCGGCGCCCGTTTCCTCGACATAGCCCATCCCGCCGTGGACCTGGACCCCAAGGCTCGCGATCTCGCACCCCGCATCGGTGCCCCAGGCCTTGAGCATCGGCACCAGGCATTCGGCGCGGGCCGCCGCGGTCGCATCGCCCAGCGTCCCCCGGTCGACCTGCCCGGCAGTATAGTAGAGCAGCGCCCGCGCGGCCTCGGTCAGCGCCTTCATCCGCAGCAGCATGCGCCGCACGTCGGGGTGCTCGACGATCGGCACGGCGCGCTTGTCGGGCGAGCCCGCGCGCGCGGACTGGACCCGCTCGCGGGCATAGGCGAGCGCCGCCTGCGTCGCGCGTTCGCCGATCTGCACGCCCTGGTTGCCGACGTTGATCCGCGCGTTGTTCATCATCGTGAACATCGCGGGCAGACCGCGGTGCGGTTCGCCGACCAGCTCGCCGATGCAATCTCCGCCGTCGCCGTAGCTCATCACGCACGTCGGCGAGGCGTGGATGCCGAGCTTGTGCTCGAGGCTGACGCAGCGCAGGTCGTTGCGCGCGCCGAGCGTGCCGTCGGGATTGACGAGATACTTCGGCACCACGAACAGCGAGATGCCGCGGCTGCCCTCGGGCGCGTCGGGCAAGCGCGCCAGCACGAGGTGGATCACGTTCTTCGCCAGCTCGTGATCGCCCCAGGTGATGAAGATCTTGGTTCCGGCGACGCGGTATTTCCCCGCGTGCGCGCCGTCGCGGATCGGCGTCGCGGTCGAACGCAGCGCGCCGAGGTCGCTGCCGGCCTGCGGCTCGGTGAGGTTCATCGTGCCCGACCATTCGCCGCTGATCATCTTCGGCAGGTAGAGCGCCTTCTGGCTGGGCGAGCCGTGCTGCTCGAGCGCGTCGATCGCGCCGGTGGTGAGCATCGGCAGCAGGTTGAACGCGAAGTTGGCGGTGCCGAGATTCTCGAGCACGTTGCAACCGAGCGCGAACGGCAGTCCTTGCCCGCCGTAATCCGCCGGCGCGGCGATCGCGTTCCAGCCCTGCTCGACATAGTGCGCATAGGCGTCGCCAAACCCCTCGGGGAGGCGCACCACGCCATTCTCGAGCCGGGCGCCCTCGAGATCGCCCGCCCGGTTGAGCGGCGCCCACTCACCGGCCGCGAATGCGCCGATCCCCTCGACGATCGCTGCGACCATGTCGGGTTCGGCGGCGGCGAAACGCGGGCTCTGCGCCAGCTCGCCGATCCCGGCGCAGACCTCGAGCGCGAGCAGCTGATCGGCGGTGGCGGGGCGATACACGGGCGCGCTTCTCCTTGGCTTTGCGGGGGGCGTGCTTATAGCGCGCGCCGATGGGCGACAAGCGGGCTACTGAGCGGCTGGCGGGCGACGAAGCGGGGATCGCGCGGGCCGCGGCGCTGCTGCGCGAAGGCCGCCTGGTCGCGCTGCCGACCGAGACCGTCTATGGGCTCGCCGCGCGCGCCGACCGTGCCGACAGCGTCGCCGCGATCTACCGCGCCAAGGGACGGCCCGATTTCAATCCGCTGATCGTGCATCTGCCCGGCCCGGCCGAGGCCGATCGGCTGGCGGTGTTCGATGCCCGCGCGCGCCTGCTCGCAGGCCGGTTCTGGCCCGGACCGCTGACGCTTGTGGCACCGCTCCGGGCCGGCGCGAGGATTGTCCCTGCGGTGACCGCGGGCCTGCCGACAATCGCGCTGCGCTGCCCGGCGCACCCGCTGATGCGCGCCGTGCTGGAAGCCGCCGGGCTGCCGCTCGCCGCGCCCTCGGCCAATCGCAGCGGCGCGGTCAGCCCGACCCGCGCCGAGCATGTGCTCGCATCGCTGGGCGGACGGATCGACGCGGTGCTCGACGGCGGGCCGTGCGCCCAGGGGCTCGAGTCGACGATCGTCGCGCTGCGCGGCGCAGGCTGGCAGCTTCTGCGCGAAGGGCCGGTGGGCCGCGGCGCGCTGGCCGAGGTCCTCGGCGAGCCGCTGCCGTCCGATGCCGCCGGGATTGAGGCGCCGGGCCAGCTTGCGCAGCACTATTCGCCGGGCAAGCCCGTGCGGCTCGGCGCGCAAGCGGCGGCGGAGGGCGAGTTTCTGATCGGTTTCGGCGCGGTCGCGGGCGACTGCACGCTGTCGGCCGCCGGCGACCTCGCCGAGGCAGCCGCCCGTCTCTACGACTGCCTGCACCGGGCCGCCGCGTCCGACCGGCCGAAGGTGGCGGTGGCTCCGGTTCCCGAAGGGGGGATCGGCCGCGCGATCAACGACCGCTTGCGGCGCGCCGCGGCCTGACGGGAAAGGCAGAGGCGCGGCTGGGGGTTGGGGCTCAGCGCTCGGGTTCGACCGGTATCGAGGGCATCAGCGTGCGCATCTCGGCGTTGACGCGCGCCGCCTCGTCGCAGGCGCGGCGGTTGCCGTCGATGCACTGCTTCTGCAGCTTGTCGAGCTGACGCTCGAGCTGGGCGAGACGCTCTTCGCGCTTGCGAATCTCGCGGCCGCGCTTCTCGTCGGCCTCGGACTGGCTGGTGGTTGCGAGATCGACCGCCTTCGACGCCATGCGGACCGGCGCGGTCGCCACGTCGAGCGCGGTCTTGGCGAGGCAGCCGGTGAGGCTCAGCGCGAGCAAGGGCATGAGAACGAGGCCGCGCATCGCGCCATCCTTTCGAGGCAGTTCGATGCGCGCGCCTTACGCGGCCCGGGGTTGCAGGGCGATGAATTATTCGCCTCGGTCCGCAGACGGCTTGGCGCCGGGTCCTCGCCGGATCAGGCGATGCAGGTGAGCGAGCCCGATCCCGCCCGGCTCACCCGGGTGCAGTCGGCCCGTCCGCGGACGATGACATCGCCGCTGCCGGCGATCGCGGCGGTGACCCGGCCGTCCGAACGGAACGCCATCGAGCCCGAGCCGGCGATCGAGGCGTCGGCCGCGTCGACGGTGAGCCCGGCCGCCTTGAGCGCGCCGCTGCCGGCGATCGAGAGGCTCGCCCGTGCGCTGCGGCCGGCGAGCGCAAGGTCGCCCGAGCCGGCGATCGAAGCGTCGAGCGCGTCGGCGGAGACCCGCTCGACCCACAGCGCGCCCGCGCCGGCGACCGCCGCCGAGACTTTCCTGCCGCTGAGCCGGTCGATCGCCAGCGAGCCCGATCCGCCGATCGTCGCACGGTGCAGCGCGGGCGCGGTGACGTAGATCGTCGCCGGCTTGAGCGCGCCGTGCTCGCCCGACGTGCGACCGATGGTGAGCTGCCCGTCGCGGATGACGAAGCGGATCCGGGCGAGCGTCCGCGGATCGCCCTCGGCGCGGACCTGCCAGCGCGCTCCGGTCGAGAAGCGCACGTGGTCGGGGCCGACCGCCTTCAGCGCGGCGAACTGCGGGGTGGCCGACCACCCGCGCTCGATCGGGGCGCCATTATCGAGCAGGCTGGCCGCCTCGTTGCGGGCCGAAGCGGAGGCGCCGAGCGCGAGTGCGATCGCCGCTAGCGATGCGATGGAGGGAAAGCCGCGCATGGAAAACCTCGTTCGGATGAGCGGGCGGCTTTTCGCATCCGCTGGCCCCCGAGTCCATGTCGCTCGTCGACAGGCGTAGTCGCCCGTCGAGCGCAGACGGCAGGACAGGCGCGCCCGATCGACCGCGCCTGCCATGCCTCCTGCGGGGTCTCAGGCGCTTTCGGCGTTGTCGTAGTACTGCGGCGCGTGCTCGCGCAGCACGCCAAGGATCTTGCCCAGCGCGGCCGGCTCGTCAGTCTTTTCCATCGCCGCGAGCTCGCGGGCGAGGCGGCTCGAGGCGGCCTCGAAGATCTGCCGTTCGGAATAGGACTGTTCGGGCTGGTCCTCGGGGCGGAACAGGTCGCGGGTCACCTCGGCGATCGAGACCAGGTCGCCCGAATTGATCTTCGCCTCGTATTCCTGCGCGCGGCGGCTCCACATGGTGCGCTTGACCTTGGGCTTGCCCTTCAGCGTCTCCATCGCTTCCTTGAGCGTCTTGTCGCTCGACAGCTTGCGCATGCCGATCGATTCGACCTTGTTGACCGGCACCCGCAGCGTCATCCGCTCTTTCTCGAACCGCAGGACGTAGAGCTCGAGCTGCATGCCCGCGATTTCCTCGCGCTGCAGCTCGACCACACGGCCGACACCGTGCTTGGGGTAAACAACGTAATCGCCGACATCGAAAGCGGGGGCCTGGGAAGCCATCAATCGTCCTTTCGTCGGCGCGGCCGGAGCGAACGCATCGGCTCCGCCGACCGGGCCCGTGCCCGGCCGGTCGATCGCCTGTGCTGCCGCTGGTTGCCGCGCCTTTCTGACCGTTCGCACGCCGCCGCAGAATCGCTCGCCGCGGCGCGTGTTGCATTATATAACGCAATCGCAACAAAATTTCCACCCCATGCGCGTAGGGTGGCCGGTTCCGAGGATTCGAGCGGCCCGAACCCCCGTGAATCAGTCGCCCGCGCCAGGGTCCGGGGTGAAGTACTTGTCGTACTTGCCCTCCTCGCCCTTGTGCTCGTCGGCGTCCTCGGGCGGGTCCTTCTTCTGGGTGATGTTGGGCCATTCGGCGGAGAACTTGGTGTTGAGCTCGAGCCACTTCTCGAGCCCGTCCTCGGTATCGGGAAGGATCGCCTCGGCCGGGCACTCGGGCTCGCACACCCCGCAGTCGATGCACTCGGACGGGTTGATGACCAGCATCGTCTCGCCTTCGTAGAAGCAGTCGACCGGGCAGACCTCGACGCAGTCGGTGTACTTGCATTTGATGCAGGCGTCGGTGACGACATAAGTCATTCGGGCGGGCCCCCAGGCAGGCGCGGATGCGGCGGTTGATCGTGCCCCGCTGCTAGGCTCGCAAGCGGCTGCGGGTCAAGCGCGCGGTAGCAGGCTTGCGCTTCCGCCGCCGGACCGCGGCGGGTGGGCAGCGCGATCAGCTCGATCACCCGCACCCCCGCGGGCAGCGGAACGGTCAGCGTGTCGCCCGCGGCAACGTCCTGGCTCGCGCGCAGCACCCGCGCGCCGTTGCGCCGCACATGCCCGGTGGCGACGAGCGCCTGCGCGAGGCCGCGGGTCTTGGTCAGACGAAGCTGCCACAGCAGCTTGTCGATCCTCACGCACCTCGCCTCCGGGAGGGCCTCACCGCGCGACCAGCCCGGCGAGCGCGGCGAACGCGTGGGCTTCGCGCACGACCGGCGGCGCGGGTGGGGCAGTCT
>JBHWTG010000175.1:0-6487 GCA_043427735.1 Tsuneonella sp.
CCGACGCGGCGCCTCCGCCGCGCTGCGCGATGTGGCGGTGGAAAGCACGCAGGCGATCGTGGCCCGGTTGACCGGAACCACGCCCGCGGCGGACGAAGCCGCGCGCGCGGTCGAGCGTGCGCTGGCGCGCGGCTAACAGGATAGGACACGCATGAGCGCGCTTCCCGCGATCGTCGAAAGCCAGCCGGCGGGCCACATCGAAGCCGCCGGCCATGCGGAGCCGACCCTGCTGGGCCTCGGCGCCGAAGGCTGGGTTTATGTCAGCCTGACGATCTTCTTCATCCTCGCGGTGGTGGTCGGCAAGGCGCCCAGGCGTATCGTCGCGGCGCTCGACGCGCAGATCGCGCAGAAGCGCGCCGATCTCGACGAAGCCGCGCGCATCCGCGCCGAGGCGCAAGCGCTGCTCGAACAGGCCAGGGCGCAACAGGAACAGAGCGCCCGGGATGCCGCCGCGATGCTCGACCACGCGCGCGCCGAGGCGGCCAACATCGTCGCGCAGGCCGAGGCCGATACCGGGCGCCTGATCGAGCGCCGCGAGGCGGTCGCCAGGGCCAAAATCGAAACCGCCGAACGCGCGGCGGTCGAAGGCCTGCGCCGCGAGGCCGCCGGGCTCGCAGCGCGGGCGGCGGGCGACCTGATCACTTCGCGGCATGACGAGGAAGCCGACCGCGCGCTCGCCGATCGGGTGATCGCCGGTATCTGATCCGGCGGAACGATCGCTCCCCGTCGCGCGCTTCTGCAGCCCAGCCGCGGGAGAAGCCAGGTGACCGTCACTGCCATCGAGATCAATTGCTCGCTCAGGAAGAGCGGCAGCGAGCCCAGCTCCACCGATGCGATGCTCGATGTCCTCGGCAGGCACTTCGCGGAGGCGGGGGTCGAGGTCGTCGAGCGGCTGCGCATCGCCGACTACACCGTTCTCCCCGGGGTGACGTCC
The DNA here is from genome assembly GCA_043427735.1 of Tsuneonella sp. Taxonomy (GTDB): domain Bacteria; phylum Pseudomonadota; class Alphaproteobacteria; order Sphingomonadales; family Sphingomonadaceae; genus Tsuneonella. The sequence continues at coordinate 935 of JBHWTG010000175.1, forward strand.
GACGAGGGTGAGGGCGATGACTGGCCCGAGCTGCGGGGCAGGATCCTCGCGCACGATATTCTCGTCTTCGGCGGACCGATCTGGATGGGCCAGATCGGCTCGGTTGCGAAGCGCGTGCTCGAGCGGATGGACGCGTTTCTGTCCGAGACCGACGACAAAGGCCGCATGCCGAGCTTTTCGAAAGGCGCGGTCGCCGCGATTGTCGGCAACGAAGACGGCGCGCACTGGTCGTCGGCTCAGCTGTTCCAGAGCCTCAACGACACGGGATGGACGATCCCCGCAACCGCCGCCTGCTATTGGGTGGGCGAGGCCATGGGGGACGTCGATTTCAAGGACCTCGAGGCGGTCCCCGAGAAAGTCACCGAGACCGCCAGGATGGTGGCCGCCAACGCGGCCCACCTCGCGCGGGTGCTCAAGTCCACGCCTTACCCTGGCTGAAACACGACCTTCCCGACCAGGTCCCCCGCGGCCATCGCAGCGTAGCCTTCGCGCCAGCGATCGAGCGGCAGCACGCGGTCGATCACCGGCGCGATCGCGCGCTGCTCCGCGAGCCGGGCGACTTCGGCGGCAATTCGCGCACCGCGGTCGGGAAAGCGCCGCGCGTATTCTCCGGCGCGCACGCCGACGAGCGAGAACCCCTTGATCAGCGGGATGTTGGCGGCGACTTGCGGGATGCGGCCGGCGACGAAGCCGATCACCAGCAGCTTGCCGCCGAACGCGACGCAGCGGGTGCTCTCGTCGAACACGTCGCCGCCGACGGGGTCGAACACGAGGTCGCACAAGGCCCCGCCGGTAAGTTCGGCAATCCGTTCGCGGAACCTGCCATGGTTGACGATGACCTCCTCGGGCGCGACGGCGGAGCGAATGCGTTCGACCTTGGCCGGGTCGTTCGTCGCAGCGATCACTCGGGCGCCGAGAGCACGAGCGAGATCGCACGCGGCGAGCCCGACCCCGCCGCTCGCCCCGTGGACCAGCAGCCATTGCCCGCTCCGCAGCCCGCCGAGCTCGACCAGCCCTGTCCAGGCGGTGGTATACGCCGCTCCCAACGAGGCGGCGGCCGGCCAGTCGAGGCCGCGCGGTATTCGCCGCAGCGAAGCGGGAGGGGCGACCGCGATCTCGGCAAACGCGCCGGTCTTCGCGCCGCCCATCACCCGGTCGCCATGGCTGAAGCCGGAGCCCTCGCCGGCGGCGATCACCTCGCCGGCGAACTCCATTCCGGCGATGAAGGGCGGCTCGGGCTTGAACTGATAGCGGCCGCGCGCCATCAGCAGGTCGGGGTAGTTGAGCGAGGCCGCGCGCACGCGCACCAGCACCTTGCCGGGCGCGGGCTCGGGCTCGGGCAGGCTGGCAAGGGTGACGCCCGACAGGTCGTCGGCCAGGCGCTCGACCCGGACCGCGCGCATCGCGGTCAGAAGGTGTCCTTGGCGGCGCGCAGGCTGGCGAACGTCTCGTGCGGCTGATGCCCGCCCCAACGGTTGCGGAGTTCGTCGCGGTCGGCGCGCAGGAACGGATTGGTCGCAAGCTCGCGCTCGAGCTTGGTCGGCACAGTCGGCTCGCGCCGCGCGCGGCGCGCCTCGATCTCGGCCGCGTACATTTGCAGCTCGATGTTGTCGGGATCGGCATGCAGCGCGAAGCGCGCGTTCGACTCCGTGTATTCGTGTGCGCAGTAGAGCATCGTCTGCGGCGGCAGCGCCTTGATCCGCTCGAGGCTCGCCCAGAACTGCTTCGGCTCGCCTTCGAACATCCGCCCGCAGCCCAGCGCGAACACGCTATCGCCGACGAACGCCACGGCATCGTCGGCGAGATGATAGGCGATATGGCCGTTGGTGTGCCCGCCGACGTCGATCACCGCCGCCTCGTGCTCGCCGAGCGTAACGCGGTCGCCGTGCCCCACCACCCGGTCGATCGGCGAGATCCGCTCGACCTCCGCCGGGGCGACGATCGTGCAGCCGGTCGCCGTCTTGATCGCGGCGTTACCGCCGGCGTGATCGGGATGCCAGTGGGTGTTCCAGATCTGGGTGATCTGCCAACCCTTCTCGGCAGCCGCGGCGAGGTAGGCGTCGGCATCGGGAGTGTCGATCGCGACGGTTTCCTGACTGTCCGGGTCGTGGACCAGGAAGCCATAGTTGTCGCTGAGGCAGGCGAACTGGTGGATTTCGAGCACGCGCGGCAAGGTAGGTGCTGTTGCGGCTGTAGGAAAGCCCTGCCGGTCGGTCGGGCCGGGCCTCTCGACACGCGCTCGACCTGCGGTCTCGACTGCTGCTCGAGACGAACGGTGTTGGTTAGAACCCCGTTCGTCCCGAGCGGTCATCGAGCCTGTCGAGATGACCAGTCGAGGGTTACTCCGCCTTCGCCTTCAGCGCCTCGCCGAGGATGTCGCCGAGCGATGCACCCGAATCCGACGAGCCGTACTGCTCGACCGCCTGCTTCTCTTCGGCGATCTGGCGCGCCTTGACCGAGAAGTTGGGCTTCTTCGAGCGGTCGAAGCCGATCACCATCGCATCGAGCTTCTGACCGACCTGGAAGCGGTCGGGGCGCTGCTCGTCGCGGTCGCGGCCGAGGTCGGTGCGCTTGATGAACCCGGTCGCGCCGTCCTCGCCCACCTGGACCTCGAGCCCGCCGTCGCGCACTTCGAGCACGGTGACGGTGACCACGTCGTTCTTCTTGACGCCGGCGCCGCCGGAAGCCGCGCCGCCCGCGGTGGGCGCGCCCTTCTCGAGCTGCTTCATGCCGAGGCTGATGCGCTCCTTCTCGACATCGACGTCGAGCACGATCGCCTCGACCTCCTCGCCCTTGCGGTGCAGCGCCAGCGCGTCCTCGCCCGAGATGCCCCAGGCGATGTCCGACATGTGGACCATCCCGTCGACATCGCCGGGCAGCCCGATGAACAGGCCGAACTCGGTCGCGTTCTTGACCTCGCCGGTGACCTTCGAGCCCACCGGATGCGCCTCGGCGAACTCTTCCCACGGGTTGCGCTGGGCCTGCTTCAGCCCGAGCGAAATGCGCCGCTTGTCGCTGTCGACCTCGAGCACCATCACGTCGACTTCCTGGCTGGTGCTGACGATCTTGCCCGGGTGGACGTTCTTCTTGGTCCAGCTCATCTCGCTGACGTGGACTAGGCCCTCGATGCCCGGCTCGATCTCCACGAACGCGCCGTATTCGGTGATGTTGGTCACCGTCCCGCGCATCTTCATGCCGATCGGGTACTTGGCCGCGACGCCGTCCCACGGATCGCTCTCGAGCTGTTTCATGCCGAGGCTGATGCGCTGAGTTTCCGGGTTGATGCGGACGATCTGCACCTTCACCGTGTCGCCGATGTTGATCACCTCGCTGGGGTGGTTGACCCGCTTGTAGCTCATGTCGGTGACGTGCAGCAGGCCGTCGATCCCGCCGAGGTCGACGAACGCGCCGTAATCGGTGATGTTCTTGACCACGCCGTCGATCACCTGGCCTTCGGCGAGCTTGTCGATCAGCTCGCTGCGCTGCTCGGCGCGGGTCTCCTCGAGCACCGCCCGGCGGCTGACGACGATGTTGCCGCGGCGGCGGTCCATCTTGAGTATCTGGAACGGCTGCGGCATGTCCATCAGCGGGCCGACATCGCGCACCGGGCGGATGTCCACCTGGCTGCCCGGGAGGAACGCGACCGCGCCGTCGAGATCGACGGTGAAGCCGCCCTTGACACGGCCGAAGATGCGGCCTTCGACCCGCTTGCCTTCGCCGAATTCGCTTTCGAGCTTGTCCCACGCGGCCTCGCGGCGGGCGCGGTCGCGGCTGAGCATCGCTTCGCCGTCGGCATTCTCGACGCGGTCGACGAACACCTCGACCTCCGAGCCCACGGTGAGGCCGTGCTCGCCTTCGCCGTTCTCGCCGCGCGCGAATTCCTTCAGCGCGACGCGGCCTTCGCTCTTCAGGCCGACATCGATCACGGCCATGCCGTTCTCGATCGCGGTGACGGTGCCCTTGACGACGCGGCCTTCGAAGCCTTCGTCGCCGGCGCCGCCGAGCTGTTCGTTGAGCAGCGCCTCGAAATCGGCGCGTGTGGGATTGGCAGTCGATGCCATAGGATCAGTTTTCCTGTTCACGTTTGCTACCGGCCACCGGTTCTACCGGGGTCTTTCTCCGCCTCTCGCGGGATTGCGAGGCTAGCGGGGCAAGAGGGCCGTGGTCTCCGCGGGCCGAATGCCGCGCGAAGGTCCTGTCGAGCGAAGCTGTTCGGGACGCCCGCGCGCTTACGGCGATCGGCCGCGCAAAGCAAGGCGCGACACGGCCAAAGGTTACACGAAGTATACATCAAAATCCGAGGCGCCGGCAGCCGGCAGTTCGGTAGCTGCCTGCGGGCATCCGCAAGCCCGGCGAGGCGATGGCCGGGCAAAAGAGGAAGCAGACGACGTACATCGCCGATTTTATGCCTTATCCGACCCCGTGTAGGAAAATGATTTCTTCAAAGCCCTCGTGCTGCCGTGACCGCCGCGATCGCCGCCGCCAGCGCCTGGTCCCTGGTCATCGCCGAAGTATCGATCACCAGCGCGCCGTCGGCGACCCGCAGCGGCGCGTCGGCGCGGCCCATGTCGCGCGCGTCGCGCCGACGGATGTCGGCGGCGATTTTGTCGAGCGAGACGGCCTCGCCCCGCTCGCGCAGCTCGTTGAAGCGCCGCTCGGCCCGCGCCTCGACGCTGGCGGTGACGAACAGCTTCACCTCGGCATCGGGCGCGATCACGGTGCCGATGTCGCGCCCGTCGAGCACCGCGCCGCCGGGCCGGGTGGCGAAGGCGCGCTGGCGCTCATAGAGCGCCTGGCGGACCGAAGGGTGGACCGAGACCCGGCTGGCGAGACCACCGGTCTCTTCGCTGCGCAAGTGCGGATCGAGCAGGAGGCTGTCGGGGAAGGTGACCGCGGCGAGCGCATCGGCGCTGTCGTCCGGATCGCCGCCGTCGAGCAGCACCTGCCGGCCGACCGCGCGATAAAGCAGGCCGGTGTCGAGATGCGGCAGCCGGTAATGCCTCGCCAGCCCGCGCGCGATCGTCCCTTTGCCGCTGGCGGTGGGCCCGTCGACGGCGATGATCATCGGGCCGTGCCCCGTTGGCGGAGCGCCTTGACCAGCCCGTAGATGGCGATCGCCGCCCAGAAGCCTTCGAGGATCAGGCTCGCCAGGTTGGTGTGGACCAGCAGCGACACGGTGAGCAGCGCCGCGCCCGCGAGGTTGGTGCCGTGCAAGACGAACGGGTTCGGATCGTCGCGAAAGGTCAGGTAGGCGTAGGCGGCGACGATGCAGAACGTGCCGGCGAAGCCGATCCAGTTGGCCGCTTGCGGGTCGAGCGGAAGGGTCATGCGTCTCCCCTCCCGCTTGCGGAAGGGGCTGGGGGTGGGCGAGAAATTGCGCCGTCGGACAAGCCCACCCCTAACCCCTCCCGCAAGCGGGAGGGGGATTGGCTCGCTCGCTCCAGCAACGCCTCGAACGCCGGGAAGCTGGTCGCGATCGGGCGGGTGTCGTCGATCTCGACCCCGTCGCGGCTCGCGAGACCGGCGACGGCCATGCTCATGGCGATGCGGTGG
>JBHWTG010000176.1:0-4835 GCA_043427735.1 Tsuneonella sp.
AACTTGTGGCTGGGGCTGTTCGACGCGCCGCAGCCGATCGCCGCCGACGAGGTGTCTGGCTGGCTCGCCGAGCGCACCTCGGCGCGCGCCTCGCTCGGCCCGCTCGCCCCGCAGGTCTCGCCGGGCGCGTATGCCGACGCCTTCGCCGCGCTGCAGGAGGCGATCCGCGCGGGCGACATCTATCAGGCCAACCTGACGTTTCCCCTCGCCGGCAGCTTCCAGGGCGATCCGCTGGCGCTTTATGCCGCGCTGCGCGGCGATGCGCGCAGCGGATATGGCGGGGTGGTGTTCGATGGCCAACACTGGCTGCTCAGCCTGTCGCCCGAGCTGTTCGTCAGCCTCAAGGGCGGGGAGGCCAAGGCCAAACCGATGAAGGGCACGCGGCCGCGGGGCGCCGATCCCGCCGCCGACCGCGCGCTGGCGGAGGAACTCGCGCACTCGGCCAAGGACCGGGCCGAGAACCTGATGATCGTCGATCTGATGCGCAACGATCTCTCGCGGGTCGCCGAGCCGGGCAGCGTGCGGGTCGAGGCGCCGTTCGCGGTCGAAAGCTATCCCACGGTGCATCAGATGGTGACCACCGTGCGCGCCCGGCTGGCCGAGGGGCACGGCGCGATGGACCTCGTACGCGCGCTGTTCCCCTGCGGCTCGATCACCGGCGCGCCCAAGATCCGCGCGATGGAACTGATCGACGAAATCGAGCGCGACGCGCGCGGGCCCTATTGCGGCGCGATCGGGCGGATCGAACCACCCAATGAAAACGGGGGCGGCGACGCCGCGTTCAACGTCGCCATCCGCACGCTGCGGCTGACCGAGACCGAGAACGGGCACGGCACCGCGGTGCTCGGGGTCGGCGCGGCGATCGTGGCCGACAGCGAGCCGATGCCCGAATGGCGCGAGAGCCTGCTCAAGGCCGGGTTCACCCTCGGTGCGGCCGCGGGGTTCGACCTGATCGAGGCGATGCGCTTCGACCCCGAAGAGGGCGTCCCCCTGCTCGAGCTGCATCTCGCACGGCTCAGGGCGAGCGCCGACGCGCTCGGCTTCGCGTTCGATCGTCACGCCGCGCGCAACCGCATCCAGGCCTTGTGCTTCGAGCTCGAGACGCCGGCGAAAGTCCGGCTGCTGCTCGCGCGCAGCGGCGCGACCGCGCTCGAGACGCAGCCGCTCGGCGAGACACCGGACGACCTCGTCTGCGCCGCGCTGCCGCTGCCGGTCGATCCCGGAGACCGGCGGCTGGCGCACAAGACCACCGACCGCTGGTTCTACGCGGCAGGGCGCGAGGCCGCCAGAGAGCTCGGCGCGGACGATGCGCTGTTCGTGCGCGAGGACGGGCTGGTGACCGAGGCCACCAGCGCCAACCTGTTCGTCGAACGCGGCGGCGTGCTGCTCACTCCGCCCGCCGCGCTCGGGCTGCTGCCCGGGGTGCTGCGCCGCTCGCTGCTCGACAGCGGCCGGGCGCGCGAGGCCGAGCTCACGCTCGACGACCTCGCCGGCGGATTTCTGCTCGGCAACGCCGTGCGCGGGCTGATGCCGGCCCGGCTGCTGCCGTGATCCCGATCCTGTTCGAGGACGGCGAGGCGCTGGTGATCGACAAGCCCGCGGGCCTGCCGATCGAGCGCCCGCGCGCGGGCGGACCCTCGCTCGAGCTCCACCTCGGCGAGCTGCGGCTGGGGTTCCGGCGCGATCCGGTGCCGGTCCACCGGATCGACACCGACACCAGCGGCTGCCTGCTGCTGGCGCGCAATCCGAAAGCGCTCGCCCGGTTCAACCGCGCGTTCGAGGATCGGCAGGTGGAGAAGCGCTACCTCGGGCTTCTCGCGGGCGAGCTGGCCGGGGAGAGCGGAACGATCGAGCTCGCGCTGGCGAAGATCAGCTCGGCGGAGAAGGGCTGGCGGATGATCCCGGCGAGAAAAGGCAAGCCCGCGATCACTCACTGGCGGCGGCTCGCGCTGCGCGGCGGGCTCACGCTCGTCGAGTTCCGTCCCCAGACCGGCCGCACGCACCAGATCCGCGTCCACGCCGCCTCGGGGCTGGGCGTGCCGCTGCTCGGCGACCCGGTGTACGGGCGCAAGGGCAGCGCCCCGCGCACGATGCTGCACGCCGCGCAGCTGACCGTGCCGCGCGCCGGCAAGCCGGCGATCGAAGCGGCCGCCCCGCTCCCCGCCGACTTCGCCGCGTGCGGCTTTGTCGATGAGTGAGGCCGACGAAGCGGTCGCCCGGGCGCTGGCGCTCGCGCGCGAGAGCTTCATCGCCGCCTCAGGGCCCGGCGGCCAGAACGTCAACAAGGTGGCCACCGCGGTCCAGCTGCGGCTCGATGTGTTCGCGCTGCGTCTCCAGCCGCAAGTGTTCGCGCGACTGAAGCGCGCGGCCGGCAGCCGGATGACGGCAGGGGGCGAGATCGTGCTGACCGCGCGCCGTTTCCGCACCCAGGAGGCCAATCGTGCCGACGCGCGCGAGCGGCTCGACGGGCTGGTGCGCGGCGCGTTCGAGGCGCCGGCGCCGCGCGCCAAGAGCCGCCTCAACCGGATCGGCAAGGAAGCGCGCATCAAGGCCAAGAAGACCCGCGGCGCGGTCAAGGCCGGCCGCGGCAAGGTGGAATGGTAACCGGCGCGTCCCGAAGAACGACGAAGTTGCGCCTAGAAGGATTGACTTTCGACCCCCTTTGCACCAATGGCCGCGCCCGACGGGCGGTGCGCGTGCGCCGCCCTTGGTATTTCGGGCCCGCCGTCGTCAGGGGTGGCCTATCGAATCAGGAAAGCGCCATGGCGAAGCCCGCAACCGTCAAGATCCGGCTGGTCTCGACCGCCGACACCGGATTCTTCTACGTGACCAAGAAGAACCCGCGCAACCACACCGAGAAGTTCACCTTCCGCAAGTACGACCCCGTGGCCCGCAAGCACGTCGAGTTCAAGGAAGCCAAGATCAAGTGACCATGAACGCCCGGAACCCAAGAGGTTCACGGGCAGTTCAACGCTCCGTTGCCAGTTGCCGGAGCATGCTGACCTTGATCAAACTCCCCCGCTTCACCTTGCGCGCCGCGATTGCCGGTGCGCTCGGCGTTTCCGTTCCCGCTGCGATGCTGGCCATCCCGGCGGCCCCCGCCGCTGCGCAGGCCGAGAAGCTCGACCAGGCGGTGGCCGCACTGCGCGGCATTTCGACGATGACCGCCGATTTCACCCAGACCGACCGCAAGGGGCAGACCTTGTCGGGCAAGCTGACGCTCAAGCGCCCGGGCAAGATCCGCTTCGAATACGGCAAGGGCGCCGACATGCTCGTGGTGTCCAACGGCAAATCGCTTTATCTGATCGATTACGAGGTCAAGCAGGTCCAGCGCTGGCCGATCTCGAATTCGCCGCTTGGCGCGCTGCTCGATCCGAGCCGCGACGTGAAGCGCTACGGCAAGCTCGTGCCCCAGGGCGGCGACAACGTGATCGGGGTCGAGGTGCGCGACACCAAGCGGCCCGAGTTCGGGGTGATCACGCTGGTGTTCGTGCGCGATCCGTCGGCCCCCGGGGGCCTCGAGCTGGTCAGCTGGGTCGCGCTCGATTCGCAGAACGGCCGGACCACCGTGCGCCTGTCGAACCAGCGCTATGGCGCCGCGGTGGCCGACAGCGCGTTCACCTTCAAGGACCCGCGGAGAACGGGCGGTCGCCGCTAGACCACGTGTGGGCGGCGCGGGGTTGGCAGCCTGCGACGAACCGCGCGCGGATGTTCATGCGGGTGAAAGCCGAGCGCGCGTAAACCCTCTTTTGCGGGACGGTTCGAGGCGGGTTTCCCCCCTGTTGCCCTGACCTCACCAGAAGCCGCCCGCACAGCGTGACGAACGCTTAGAACGAACCCTCGCGCCAATGCCCCCGGCGCGAGGGTTTTTTCGTCTGACCCGCGCGCGAGCGCCGATCGGGCGCCCTCCGAGCGAACTTGCGGCGAACTCTCCGGATGCTAATTCGCGTCATGCTCTCCGTCGCCACCTGGAACATCAATTCGGTCCGCCTGCGGATCGATCAGGTGCTGCGGTTCGTGCGCGAGCAGCCGCCCGATGTGCTGTGCCTGCAGGAGATCAAGTGCCAGGCGCATCAGTTCCCGGCCGCCGCGCTGGCCGAGCTCGGCTACGTCAACCAGGCGGTCCACGGGCAAAAGGGCTATCACGGCGTCGCCACCGTCAGCCGGCTGCCCTTCCGCGAGCTTCACCGGCACGACTGGCAGGACAACGGCGAGGCGCGCCACGTCGGGGTCGAGCTCGATGGGTCGGGCCTGGTGATCGAGAATGTCTACATCCCCGCCGGCGGCGACACGCCCGATCGCAAGGCGAACCCCAAGTTCGGCCAGAAGCTCGATTTTCTCGAACGCATGGCGCGCTGGGCCGACGCGCTCGACCGGCCGACGCTGCTGGTCGGCGATTTCAACGTCGCTCCGCTCGAATGCGACGTCTACGATCACCACGCGCTGGTGAAGGTCGTCAGCCACACCCCGGTCGAGGTCGAGGCGCTCGGCCGGCTGATGGACGCGCACGGCTGGGCCGACATCGGCCGCTCGCTGATCCCGGCGCCCGAGCGCAACTACACCTGGTGGTCGTACCGCGCGTTCTGGCGGCAGAAGGACCAGGGGCGGCGGCTCGATCACATGTGGGCCAGCCCCGACCTCGCCAGGCATGCGGCGAGCCATCGGTTCGTCGAGGACACCCGCCGGTGGGACAGGCCGAGCGATCACGTGCCGCTGATCACGGAGTTCGACCTCTGAGCGCCCCTTCGCCCTCGCGCCGCGCGGCGCAGGCGCTCGACGCGCTGCGCCACGGCTGGCCGCTGGCGCTCGAAGGCGGGCGCGTGCTGCTCCCACTC
>JBHWTG010000177.1:0-5406 GCA_043427735.1 Tsuneonella sp.
TATCGCTGCTATCTCACCCCCGACGAGCTCGCAGCGCGCCGCGGGCAGGCGCAGGCCGAGCGGCGGACCTTCCGCATCGACAGCGAGTGGCGCGATGCCGATCCCGCGACGGGCCCCGCCGATGCGCCCTATGTCGTGCGGATCAAGGCCCCGCGCGATGGCGAGACGACGATCGAGGACCAGGTCCAGGGCCGCGTCACCGTCGCCAACAGCGAGCTCGACGATTTCGTCCTGCTTCGGTCGGACGGGACCCCGACCTACATGCTCGCAGTGGTGGTCGACGATCACGACATGGGCGTGACGCACGTGATCCGCGGCGACGATCACCTCAACAACGCGTTTCGCCAGTTCGTCATCCTGCGCGCGATGGGCTGGCCCGAGCCGGTTTACGCCCATGTCCCGATGATCCTCGGGGCCGACGGCGCGAAGCTGTCGAAGCGTCACGGCGCGGTCGGGGTCGATGCCTATCGCGACGAGATGGGCCTGCTGCCCGAGGCCGTGTTCAATTACCTGCTGCGCCTCGGCTGGGGCCACGGCGACCGCGAGGAGATCAGCCGCGAAGAGGCGATCGAGCTGTTCGATCTCGCCGGCGTCGGCAGGAGCCCGAGCCGCTTCGACACCAGAAAGCTGCTCAATCTCAACGGTCATTACATCCGCCAGGCCGACGACGCCCGGCTCGCCGCGCTGGTGGCAGAGCGCCTCGGGCCCCAGGCCGATGTCGGGCTGTTGACCGAGGCGATGCCGCAGCTCAAGCTGCGTGCGAAAGACCTCAACGAACTCGCTGACGGATCTGCGTTTCTGTTCAAGCAGCGCCCACTTACGCTGGACGACAAGGCCGCAGCGCTGATCACCCCCGAAGCGCGTGCGCTGCTGGCAAACATTGCCACGCGCCTGCGCGGCGAACGCGACTGGACCGTGTCCGCGCTGGAGACCAGCCTCAAGGCTTACGCCGATGAATTGGGCATCGGGCTGGGCAAGCTTGCTCAGCCGATGCGCGCGGCCCTGACGGGGACGACCACTTCGCCGGGAATTTTCGACGTTCTGGCCCTGCTCGGCCGGGAGGAAGCGCTGGCGCGCCTCGACGCGCTTGCCGCTCCCGCCGCAGCCGACCACTCAGCTTAAGGAGACCAACCATGGCCGACCAAGCGGCGACGCTGATCTTCGACAACAAGAGCATCGACCTGCCCGTGATCGCAGGCAGCGTCGGGCCCGACGTGATCGACATCCGCAAGCTCTACGCGCAGACCGGGGCGTTCACATACGACCCCGGGTACAAGTCCACCGGCAGCTGCGAGAGCGCGCTGACGTATATCGACGGCGACGAAGGCGTCTTGCTGCACCGCGGTTACCCGATCGGCCAGCTCGCCGAGCAATCGAGCTTCATGGAGGTCAGCTATCTGCTGCTGAACGGCGAGCTGCCCTCCAGGGCGGAACTCGACGAGTTCACTCACACGATCAGCCGCCATACCATGCTGCACGAGCAGCTCGCCACCTTCTACCGGGGCTTCCGCCGCGACGCGCATCCGATGGCGATCATGTGCGGGGTCGTGGGCGCGCTGTCGGCTTTCTATCACGACAGCACCGACATTTCGGACCCGCTGCAGCGACGGATCGCCAGCCACCGGCTGATCGCCAAGATGCCGACGATCGCGGCGATGGCGTACAAGTATTCGGTCGGCCAGCCTTTCCAGTATCCCGACAACTCGCTGAGCTACACCGGCAACTTCCTGAAGATGACGTTCGGCGTGCCCGCCGAGCCCTACGAGGTCGTCCCGGCGGTCGAGAAGGCAATGGACCGGATATTCATCCTCCACGCCGATCACGAGCAGAACGCCTCGACCTCGACCGTGCGGCTCGCCGGTTCCTCGGGCGCGAACCCGTTCGCGTGCATTGCCGCGGGCATCGCCTGCCTGTGGGGGCCGGCGCACGGCGGCGCCAACGAGGCGGCGCTCAACATGCTGCGCGAGATCGGATCGCCCGAGCGCATCCCGCACTATATCGACCGCGCGAAGGACAAGAACGACCCGTTCCGCCTGATGGGCTTCGGGCACCGCGTGTACAAGAACTACGATCCACGCGCGACCGTGATGCAGCAGACCGTCCGCGAGGTGTTCGATGCACTCAAGGTCAACGACCCGCTGTTCGAGACCGCGCTGCGGCTCGAGGAGCTGGCGTTGAAGGACGATTACTTCATCGAGAAGAAGCTGTTCCCGAACGTCGATTTCTACTCGGGCGTGATCCTCTCGGCGATCGGGTTCCCGACCACGATGTTCACCGCGCTGTTCGCGCTCGCCCGCACGGTCGGCTGGGTGGCGCAGTGGAACGAGATGATCAGCGATCCCGCGCAGGTTATCGGGCGCCCGCGCCAGCTCTACACCGGGCCGACCCAGCGCGATTACGTGCCGGTCGAGCGGCGCTGAGCGGGGCGGTCATGCGCGCGGTTCGCCTGCTCGCACAGATCCTCGGCGTGGCGCTGGTCCTCGCCGGCGGGTTGTGGACCCTTCAGGGCCTCGGGCTCGTCATGTGGCCGGCGGAAAGCTTCATGCTCGCCGAGCGCCAGTGGGCGGTGTACGGCGCGATCACGCTGGCGATCGGCGCGGCGCTGTTCTGGTGGGGCGGCCGGCGCCGCAGCTAGTCGGCTGCGGGCAGCTCCAGCGTGAAGCGCGCGCCTTCGCCGGGGATGCTCTCGGCGGTCAGATCGCCGCCCATCGCGCGCGCAAGGCGGCGCGAGATGTAAAGGCCGAGGCCCGACCCGCCGTCACCCCCGCGCCCCAACCGTTCGAACTGATCGAACACCCGCTCGATCATCGCGGGCTCGATCCCGTCGCCCTCATCGGCCACGATGATCCGTGCACGCGCGCCTTCGCGTTCGGCCAACAGGCGCACGCGCGAACCCGCCGGGGAATAGGCAATCGCATTGCCGACAAGGTTGAGCAGCACCTGCAGCACCCGCCGGAACTCGCCCACCGCGGGCACGCAATGCTGCTCGCCCGGGGCCTCGAGCACGATGCCGCGCTCGCGGGCGCGAACGGCGAGGATGCCGGCAGCGCGCCGGCCAACGTCGGCGAGGTCGATCCGGTCGGGCACGGTGGCGAAACCGTCGGCCTCGACCACCTCGAGATCGGACAGGTCTTCGATCAGGGACAGCAGGTGTTGCCCCGCCCCGGCGATGTCGGCCGCGTAATTGCTGTATTCCTCGGCCAGCGGACCGGCGAGCCGGGCACGGATCGTTTCCGCATTGGCGATGATCCGCGCGATTGGCTGGCGCAGCACCGGGGTCAGCTCACGGCCGAACGAAGGCGCGGCGCGTGTGGGCGCGGCGGGCGACACCACTCGCGCCGGCAGCGGTGCGTCGGCGACGAGCAAGAGCTCGAAGCCCGCGCTACCCTGCTCGGGCAGGCCGAGCGGCACGAGGGTCCCCGTCCACCCGCGCCGCGATTCGGGCACCGCGCACCTCGCACCGTCGAGCAGACGCCAGTGCAGCGGCTGGCGATGCGCGAGCTCCGGCAGGTCGACGAAATCGGTCCACGGCGCGCCAGGTTGGGCACGCATACGGCGGACCAACGGCGCAAGGTCGGGTGCGGTGGTATCGACCGTCAGCACTCGCTGCGCCGGATCGAGCCGCGCGGTGAGCTCGGCCAGGGCGCGATCGATGGCGATCCGGCGGGCGGTAGCGTCTTCCTCCGAAACCAGGGGACGGGGGCGCGTGGACCAGGCGCCGACCGCGATCGAGCAGCCGGCGGGTTCGGCCGCAGGCGCGATCTCGACCCAGGCGCGGACGGTCTCCTCGCCGTCGAGCGCCTCAATGGTGCGCGCCAGCCGCAAGCCGGACTTGCGCGCCTGGCGCACCGCTTCGAGCAGCTCGGGCACCGCGACGACGCCCGGCAGCTCGCCACCGCAGCGGCGCTGGAGCCCGGCGAGCGGCTCGTCGGCCTCGATCAGGCGGTCGTGCGCGTCGGTGCGCGCGCGAGCGAGAACAGCGCCGGATGGCGTCATCTCACCCTCGGGGGCCCGGATAAGTGAAAGCGAGGATTTCCGCGGCACGTTCCGCTCGCAGTGCTTCGAACCCCTCGGGCAAGGCTACGTCCGCGTGAACGACCAGAAGCTGCTCCTCGACTTCGCGCGGCTTGAGCCCCGCAGCGCGCAGCGCCAGCGCCAGCCGCGCCTGCTGGCTCTCGTTCGTGGCGGCGATGGCAAGTCCTCGATCGAGGCGCGACGCAGCGGCGAGCGCAGTGAGGAACATCGCGGCGCCCGCGTGGCCGAGCGACAAGGCGGCGACCGAGGCCGCGCCCATGCCTTCGACGAGGCGGGCGAGCAGCGCGAGGCGGCTCGCGCCCTCGTCGTAGTTGCGGCGCCACGTGCCGACCGTGCGCGCGGACCCTTGCGCGCCCTGCTGCGCAGCACGCCACTCCGCCGCCGACGACAGCACCCGGTCGAACAGCTCCGCGGGCAGCTCGCCCAGCGGCAACTCCATCCGCCGCTGCTGCTGAACGAAGCGCGCCTGCGCGGCGAGCGTCGCCATGGCGATGCCCGCGGTGGTCGCATCGTCCGAGGCGATGAGCGCCTGCAGCAGGGGCGAGAGCACCGGGTCGATCCCCGCCCGCCGCTCCAGCCGCAAGGCGAGTTGTCCTTCGAGCGCGAGCGCGTGGCAATGGCGGATCAGCGCTTCGTCGTGCGAGAGCCTCGCGGTCAGCGAGGCGGCGTCCGGCTCGGATAGCAGCGCCGGATCGGCCGTTTCTGCTGCCTCGGCCATCGAGGAGGCCAGCTGCCGGGCGATGTCGCCCAGCATCCCTCGAACGCGGCTGACGATCTCGTCGCTGAGCAGCGAATGGTCGTGCTCGGCGAGCAGATGGCCCAGCACCGGTCCGATCGTGGCGAGTGCCGCATCGGCGCGCGCGAGTTCGTCGCGCAGCCGCGCTTCGACCGGCGCTTCGCCCGTCTCGATCGTCATCGCGTCGTCCATTCCGCCCGGCATAGTCCGCCGTGGTTAAGCCCGCGTTAGCCGCGCGGCGCCGGCCAGAGAAGCCGCCCCGCGAGCCCGGCGAGGCCGATCGCGCCGAGCGCCGGCACGAATCCGCCGAAGCCTGCGGCCGTCGCGACTAGGGCGAACACCAGCACCCGGTCGCCGAGCGGCTGCAACCACCGCGGACCATCTTGCGCACGCACCAGCCGCAGCGCGGCGACGAGCACCCCGGCGGCGTAAGGAACGAGCCAGCCGGCGAAGTGGTGCGGGCTGGCGGCGATCGCGATCAGCGACAGGTCGAGCAAGGCGTCGCGCACCTCGCCTGACCGGCGCGGCGACGGGTCGCCCGCGCCCGCCCGCGCGAACGCCCCCTGCAACCCGGGAAATTACAGACCGACATGACGCAGACCGGAACCATGCGGGCCGCGCGCTCCCTCGCCCTC
>JBHWTG010000178.1:0-7771 GCA_043427735.1 Tsuneonella sp.
TGTCTAGCCCGTCGGCGACTTCGGCGACCGGTCCTTCGGCGCCGTGGCGCAGCCCGGTGATCCCGCGCACCTCCAGCCCGGCCGCCGCCTGCGCGCGCATGATCGCGCGGGTGCGGAAGGTGTAGCCGCTATGGAGCGGCAGCGAGTGGTCGAGGACATGCAGCACGCGGGTCATGGGCCGGGGTTGTCGCACGACAGGCTTAACGGCGCGTCAACCGCGCGGGTGTAGGCGAGCCGGGCCGTGATCGACCTGTTCTCCCTCGCGCTGACCCACGCCCTGCTGCTGCTGATGGTGCTGCGACTGATGCGGCGCGACGATCTCGACCGCGATCCCGAGCCGTCCGATCCCGGCCAGCCCGAATGATCGACCTCGGGCTGTTCCTGTTCATCGCCGGGCTGCTGCTGCTCGGCATCCGCCGCCCGTTCGTGTGGGTGCTGGCGTACATCTACATCGACACGCTCGCCCCGCAGGACATCGGCTGGCGGCTGGTCGCGGCGCTGCCGGTCTCGCTGATCGCGTTCTGCGCCGCGTTCGGCGGCTGGGTGCTCGCCGACCCCAAGCACGGCGCGCGGTTCGCCTTGCGCCAGTGGCTGCTGGCCATCCTGCTCGGCTGGTGCGCGCTGACCACCGCCAACGCCGACTTTCCGCTCGAGGCGGCGCAGAAGTGGGAGTGGGTGTGGAAGGCGCTGGTGTTCGCGATCTTCGTGCCGCTCACCATCACCACCCGCCTGCGCTTCGAGGCGGTCGTGCTGACGATGGTGCTGACCGCCGGGGCGATCATCATCAACGGCGGGATCAAGACCGCCACCGGCGGCGGCGGCTACGGCGTGCTGCACCTGTTCGTCGACAACAACACGGGCATGTACGAAAGCTCGACCATCGCCACGGTGGCGATCGCGATCATCCCGCTGATCCGGTGGGCGATGAGGCACGGCACGGTGTTCGCGCCCGACTGGCGGGTGAAGACCTTCGGCTACGCGCTGATCTTCGCCTGCCTGCTGATGCCGATCGGCACCGAGGCGCGCACCGGCTTGTTGTGCATGGCCGTGCTGGCGGTGCTGATGCTGCGCGACGTCAGGCGGCGGTTCCTCTATCTCGGCGCGGCGGCGGCGCTGGGGCTGGTCGCGCTGCCGTTCGTGCCGCAGAGCTGGTATGCGCGGATGAGCACGCTCGACAGCGCCGAGGAGGACACCTCGGCCTCCACCCGCATGGCGGTGTGGCGCTGGACGATCGACTACGCCAACAGCCACCCGATGGGCGGCGGGTTCGATGCCTACCGGGGCAACAAGTTCACCTACAAGCTGCCGGTCCGCACGGGGGAGGGCAACACCAGCTCGGTGGTCTATCAGGATCACACCGACCAGGCGCGGGCCTACCACTCGGCGATCTTCGAGATGCTCGGCGAGCAGGGCTGGCCGGGGCTCATCCTGTGGCTGTGGATCCACGGCCTCGGGCTGTGGCAGATGGAGCGTATCCGCCGGCGCTGGAAAGGCCGCGCCGCGGCCGACCAGCAGTGGCAGGCGCCGCTCGCGGTCGCGCTGCAGTTCGCGCAAGTGATCTACCTCGTCGGCTCGGTGTTCCAGGGGATCGCCTACCAGCCGTTCATCCTCACGCTGATCGGCGTCCAGTGCGCGCTGTGGAGCTGGTGCAGGCGGGCCGATTCGCCGCCGCGCCGGCGCCCGCGGCGGCCGTCCGCGCCGCCGCCCGGCGATGCCGTAACGGCAGGCGAACCGGCGTTGCGCTAGGCCGATCCTTCCGCCTATGGACCCGTGGCATACCGCGGTTGCCAACGAGGAGAGGCGCGATGACCCCGCAGGAAGTCAAGGCCAAGGTCGGCGAGCACATCGGCACCAGCGAATGGGTCGAGATGAGCCAGGAGCGGATCAACCTGTTCGCCGAGGCGACCGGCGATCACCAGTTCATCCACGTCGACGAGGACAAGGCCAGGATGACGCCGTTCGGCGGCACCATCGCACACGGCTTCCTCACGCTGTCGATGATCCCCTACCTCAGCGCGCACTCCGACCTGCCCAAGGTCGACGGGGTCAAGATGGGGGTCAACTACGGGGGCAACAAAACCCGCTTCATCAGCCCCGTGCGCAGCGGCAAGCGCATCCGCGGCCACTGGAAGCTCGTCGATCTCGAGGAGAAACGCCCCGGCCAGTGGCAGCAGACTCACGAGATCACCATCGAGATCGAAGGCGAGGACAAGCCCGCCCTGATCACCGAATGGATCATGCAGTTCTTCGTCTGAAGTAAGAAGCACGGCATCCTTCGACAGGCTCAGGATGAGCGGATGTTGTTGCTATTACCAATAACCCTAGTCCGCTCGGGCTGAGCCTGTCGAAGCCCGCTCGCCAACGCCAGGAACCACGCCATGTCCCGCGACGCAGTCATCGTCTCCACCGCCCGCACCCCGATCGGCCGGGCTTACAAGGGCGCGTTCAACGGCACGCTCGGGCCGACGCTCGGGGCGCTCGCCCTCAAGCCGGCGATCGAGCGCGCGGGCATCGAGCCGGGCGAGATCGACGACGTGCTGTGGGGCAGCGCGCTCCAGCAAGGCACCCAAGGCGGCAACCTCGCGCGCCAGGTCGCGCTGCGCGCAGGGTGCCCGGTGACCGTCTCGGGCATGACGATGGACCGCCAGTGCTCCTCGGGCCTGATGAGCATCGCCACCGCCGCCAAGCAGGTGACCGTCGACCGGATGGATATCGTCGCCGCCGGCGGGCAGGAATCGATCAGCCTGGTCCAGACCCGCGAGATGCGCGTCCAGCCGGACCCCGAGCTGATGGCGATGCACAACGCGATCTACATGCCGATGCTGCAGACCGCCGAGACGGTCGCCAATCGCTACGGCATCGGCCGCGACCGGCAGGACGCCTACGGCCTGCAGAGCCAGCAGCGCACCGCCGCCGCGCAGGCCGCCGGCATCTTCGACGACGAGATCGTCGAAGTGACCGCGACGATGAAGGTGCAGGACAAGGAAACCGGCGAGGTCTCCGACCGCGAGATCACCCTGAAGAAGGACGAAGGCAACCGGCCGGAGACCACGCTCGAAGGGCTGCAAGGCCTGAAGACCGTGATCGAGGGCGGCTCGATCACCGCGGGCAACGCCAGCCAGCTGTCGGACGGTTCGGCGGCGGTGATCGTGATGGAAGCGGGCGTCGCGGCGCGGCGCGGGCTCCAGCCGCTCGGCCGCTACGTCGGCATGGCGGTCGCCGGCACCGAGCCCGACGAGATGGGCATCGGCCCGGTGTTCGCGGTGCCCCGGCTGCTCGAGCGGTTCGGCGTGGGAATCGACGACGTCGGGGTGTGGGAACTGAACGAGGCGTTCGCGGTCCAGGTGCTCTACTGCCAGGACGTGCTCGGCATCCCCAACGATCGGCTCAACGTCAACGGCGGCTCGATCTCGATCGGCCACCCCTACGGCATGACCGGCGCGCGCTGCGTCGGCCACGCGCTGCGCGAAGGCCAGCGGCGCAAGGCGACATACGTCGTGGTGACGATGTGCGTCGGCGGCGGGATGGGCGCGGCGGGGCTGTTCGAGGTGCTCTAGCGCCCCCGCCGCTCGCGCGCGGCCCGGCGGAAGTATACACGAAGTATACGCCGGGATCGGCCGCCGGCCGAGCGGGCGCTTCGAGCGCGGATCGCCGATGCCAAAAGAGCCGCGGCAGGGGTAACCCGCCGCGGCCCGTGTAGGAAAGTGGTTTCTTCCGGCGCGCCGGTCAGGCGAACGCCGGGCTCTGCCGCGTCGCCGACGCGCCGCCCGAGAAGCGCTCGAACTCCTCGCGGAAACGCTGGATCACGTGGCGGTGCTGCGCTTCGGGGATCTGCTCGATCAGCTCGGGGAACCAGGTTCCTTCTTCCTGATACATGTGGTGCGCCACCGCGCCCTGGATGTGCTCGAGCTTGTCGCGCCATTCCTGGCTCATCGGATCGAGCAGCTCGAGCTTGGCGAGCTCGATCTTGGTCATCGCCTGTTCCTGGTAGGCCATCGCCGCGTGGCCCTTCTCGTGGTTGTCGGCCATCGCCGGGTACAGCACCGCTTCCTCGGCGTTGGCGTGCGCCCCGAGGATCGCGGCCAACCGCTTGACCGCCGCGGTGCGCGCGGCGGCGTCGTTCGCCGAGAGCCCGGCGACGAACGCCTGCTCGATCTGCCGGTGATGGTCGAGCACGTCGGCGAGGAACGGGCACTCGGCCGCCATCGCCTCGGCCTTGCGGCGGGCCTCGGCGCGGTCTTCGTCGGACTCGGGCGGCATGATGGTCGCGGCGATCTTGTCGAAAATGGACATGGGGTTGCTCTCCTTTCTGGCTAAGCCGCGGCGCGGTCCATGCCGGGCTTCAGAACGATCTTGGTGTAGTTGTCCTGGTCGTCGTGGAACTTCCGGTAGCCTTCGGGCCCGTCCTCGAGCGGCATGACGTGGCTGATGAGGAAGGTCGTATCGAGCTTGCCCTCGGCGATCGCGGTGTAGAGCGGGCGCGTGTAGCGCTGGACGTGAGTCTGCCCGGTCTTGAGCGTCAGGCCCTTCTCCATCAGCTGGCCGAGCGGAAACTTGTCGACGAACCCGCCGTAGACGCCCGGCATCGACACCCGCCCGCCGCGCCGGGCGGCGAGGATCACCTGGCGCGCGACATGCGCGCGGTCGGTGGCGAGAAAGGTCGAAACCTTGATCTGGTCCCAGATGTTGTCGGCGAACGCGCCGTGCGCTTCGAGGCCCACGCAGTCGATGCAGGCATCGGGCCCGATGCCCCCGGTCATGTCCTGCAGCGCCTCGTAGACCTTGCTCTCCTCGAAGTTGAGGCACTCGGCGCCGAACTGCCTGGCGAGCTCGAGCCGGCGCGGGAAGTGGTCGATCGCGATGACCCGCTCGGCCCCCATCAGGAACGCGCACTGCACCGCGAACAGTCCGACCGGCCCGCAGCCCCAGATGGCCACCGTGTCGCCCGGCTCGATCTCGGCGTTCTCGCACGCCATCCAGGCGGTCGGCAGGATGTCGGTCAGGAACAGGACTTTCTCGTCGGGAATGCTGTCGTCGGGAATCACCAGCGGGCCGACGTCGGAGAACGGCACGCGGACGTATTCGGCCTGCCCGCCCGAATAGCCGCCGGTCATGTGGCTGTAGCCGAACACCCCGCTCATCGGCTGGCCGAGCAGCTCGCGGCCGATGTCCTGCGTGTCCGCGGGATTGCTGTTCTCGCACCCCGAGTACTGCTTCTTTTGGCACTGGTAGCAGGCGCCGCAACTGATCGTGAACGGCACGATCACCCGCTGACCCTTGCGAAGCGTGCTCCGGGGGCCGACCTCGACCACCTCGCCCATGAACTCGTGCCCGAGGATGTCGCCCTTCTGCATCGCGGGGATGTAGCCGTCGTAGAGGTGCAGGTCGGAACCGCAGATCGCGGTCGAGGTGATGCGGATGATCGCATCGCGCGGGTTGAGGATTTCGGGATCGTCGACCGTGTCGCAGCGGACGTCGTGCTTGCCGTGCCAGGCGATCGCCTTCATGCGCTTGCTCCCGCGGGCTGGCCGTCGCGGCCGTAGCGTTCCTCGTGCACGCGGCGGTTGCGCGCGCTGGTGGCGATCTCGCCGGTTTCCATCAACTGCTTGAAGCGGTGCAGATCGCGGCGGGTCTGGATCCGCGGCTCGCGCCCGAACAGCTTGGCGAGCATCTGGCCCACGAACCCGGCGGGCGGGTCGTAGGCGACGATCGCGCGCACCACCGTGCCGCGCTTGCCCGCGTCGACGAACTCGATCTTGCCGCTGTTGTCGATCTCGGCGCCCGCGCACGATTGCCAGGTCATCTCGCGGCCGGGCACCTCGTGGGTGATCTCGGCCTCCCAGCTCACCTCGCGGCCCAGCGGCGCCTTGACCGTCCAGCGGTAGCGGTTGCCGCCGGCGGGCTCGATCGAGACCACGTTATCCATGAACCGGGCGAGGTTGGTCTGCTCGCGCCAGAAATCGTACAATTCGCGCGCGGGTCGGGCGATCGTCACCGCCTCGGCGAACAGCGCGCGGTCGGATGCGGTATCTTTCGACGCGGTCACCGGCGCGTCGTCGCGCCGGAGCGTCTCGGTCTCATTTGTCATGGGCCACCTCTGCCGAGCCAAGCGTTCGGGTGGCGAATCCGTTTCGGCGAAAAGAAACATGCGTTTATGATGGGCGGAGGCGATACGCCGAACGGTGGCGTGCGCGCGGTGAAAGGAGTGCGCGATGGGCATCGTCGAACTGCTGGGGATCGCCGCCAGTGTCAGCCTGCTGGCCGGCTGGCGGCTGTACCTGACGCTGTTCGCCACCGGGCTGGCGATGCGGCTCGGCGCGCTGCCGCTCCCCGAGCATCTCGCCGCGCTCGACGCGCTGGCGAACCCGTGGGTCATGGGGGCGGCGGCGGTCGCCGCGCTGGCCGAGTTCTTCGCCGACAAGGTCGCCTGGCTCGACTCGGCGTGGGACGCGGTGCACACCTTCGTGCGGCCGGTCGGCGGGGCGTTGCTCGCGCTGGCGGTGGTCGACCCGGGCGATCCCGCGACGCAGGCGATCGCCTTCATCCTCGGCGGCGGCGCGGCGCTCGCGGCGCACGGGGGCAAGGCCGGCACGCGCGCGGTGGTGAACGCCAGCCCCGAGCCGTTCAGCAACGTCGCGGTCTCCACCGCCGAGGACGTGGCGACCGCCGGGTTGCTATGGGCGGCTTACGAGTATCCGTGGGCGGCGGCGGGGATCGCGCTCGGGCTGCTGGCGCTGACCGCGGCGCTGCTGCTCACGGCGCGGCGGGTGCTGAGGACGCTGTTCGGGCGGGGCACGCGGTCTGCCGAGCCCTAGCTCCTCCCCATTTTCGCAAAAGCGCAAATGGGGAGGTGGCAGACGAAAAGTCTGACGGAGGGGTTCTTGCATAGCACCCCTCCACCATGCTGCGCATGGTCCCCCTCCCCATTTGTGCTGCGCAAAAATGGGGAGGATTTGGCTAGGCCACAGCCTTCAGTCGCCGCGCCGCGTGGCGCTCGATGAACGCTTCGACCACCGGGGCGATCTGGTCGCGCCAGCGGCTGCCGTTGAAGATGCCGTAGTGCCCCGCGCCTTCGGCGAGCAGGTACTGCTTCTTCGCCTTGGGTAGCCCGGTGGCGAGGTCGAGCGCGGCCCTCGTCTGGCCGATCCCGGAGATATCGTCGCGCTCGCCCTCGATCGCGAGCAGCGCGGTGTCGCGGATCGCGCCGAGATCGATCGCCTTCCCCCGGTGGACGAAAGTGCCGTTGGGGAGCGAGTGCTTCTGGAACACCTCCTCGACCGTCTGGAGGTAGAACTCGGCCGTCATGTCGCAGACGCTGCGGTATTCGTCGTAGAACGCCTTGGTGGCGTCGGCGCTCTCGTTGTCGCCGACGGTCAGGTGCTTGAACATCTCGTAATGGCTCATCAGGTGGCCTTCGAGGTTCATGCTCATGAACCCGGCGAGTTGCAGGAAACCCGGATAGACGCGCCGCCCGCCGCCCGGATACTGCATCGGCACGGCGGCGATCACGTTGTGCCGGAACCACGCCAGCGGGCGCTCCATCGCCAGGTCGTTGACCGTGGTCGGCGAGCAGCGGGTGTCGATCGGCCCGCCCATCATCGTCAGGGTGGCCGGGCGCGCGGGGTGCCGCGCGGCGCCCATCACCGCGGTCGCGGCGAGCGCGGGGACCGACGGCTGGCAGACCGCGATGACATGCGTTCCGGGGCCGATATGCTCGAGGAACCCGATGAGATAGTCGATATAGTCGTCGAGATCGAACCGGCCCGCGCTG
>JBHWTG010000179.1:0-5973 GCA_043427735.1 Tsuneonella sp.
CTACTGCGGCTGAGGATTTCGGCCCAGTCCTGGCTTTCGGTGCCGCCGGCGCCCGCGTGGATTTCCAGATAGGTGTCGCTGGCATCGGCCTCGCCCGCCAGCAGCGCCTTGATCTTGTCCTCGTCGGCGCGCTCGGCCAGCGCCTTCAGCGCGGCGATGGCTTCGGAGACCATATCCTCATCGCCTTCGGCCTCGGCCATTTCGATCAGTTCGGCATTGTCGGTCTTTTCCGCCTCGATCGCGCGGGTGGCGCCGATCGCGCTGTCGAGACGTGTGCGCTCGCGCATCACCTCCTGCGCCAGCTTGGCATTGTCCCACAGGGTCGGATCCTCGACGCGGGCATTCAGCTCGTCCAGCCGGCGAAGCGCACGGTCCCAGTCGAGGAAGCGGCGCAGCAAGTCCAGCGCGGCGTCGATACGGTCGATATATTGCTGCGCTTCGGCGCGCATGGGAGGTCTCCAGAATCTCGTGGCGTCTCAACGCATCAAGCGACCGCCCCTATCCCAGACCGGCAAGCTTGGAAAGATTCAATCCTCCCCTGGCAGGGGAGGTGGCAGCCCGCAGGGCTGACGGAGGGGGCCCAGCCCCAAGCGCCCAGCGGGAGGCGGGCCCCCGCCACCCCCGCCGCTTCGCGTCGGCGGTCCCCCTCCCCGTTCCGGGGAGGATTTGGAAGCGCATACGTCATTGCCGCAACATGTCCCGCCCGACGATCATCCGCATGACCTGGTTGGTCCCTTCGAGGATCGAGTGAACGCGCAAGTCGCGCCAGAAGCGCTCGATCGGATAGTCCTTGAGGTAGCCGTAGCCGCCGAACAGCTGCAGCGCGTCATTGACGACCTTGCTCCCCGAGTCGGTCGCCAGCCGCTTGGCCATCGCCGAGAACCGGGTCTTGTCGGGCGCGTTGTCGGTCACCTTGGCCGCCGCGAGGTACAGCAGCGCCCGCGCCGCCTCGAGCTCGGTCGCCATGTCGGCGAGCATGAACTGGGTGTTCTGGAAATCGGCGATCGGCTGCCCGAACTGCTGGCGCTCCCTGGTGTACTTCACCGCCTCGTCGAGGCAGCGCTGCGCCCCGCCCAACGAGCAGGCGCCGATGTTGAGTCGCCCGCCGTCGAGCCCCGCCATCGCGAAGCGAAATCCCTCGCCCTCGGCGCCGACGCGGTTGGCGACCGGCACCCGGCAGTCCTCGAAGATCAGCTGCGCGGTCGGCGAAGCGTTCCAGCCGAGCTTCTTCTCCGGCGCGCCGTGGCTGAGGCCGGGGGTGCCCTTCTCGACGACGAGGCAGGTGATGCCCTTGCTCCTGTCCTCGGAGGTGCGAACCATCACGACGTAGATGTCGTTGAACCCGCTGCCCGAGATGAACTGCTTGGTGCCGTTGAGAACGTAGTGATCGCCGCCTGACCCGGGCCCGGACCCGGGTTCGAGAACGGCGGTGGTCTTGAGCGCCGCGGCGTCCGAACCGGAACCCGGCTCGGTCAGCGCGTAGCTGGCGATGTGCTCCATGCTGACGAGCTTGGGCAGGAAGCGTGCTTTCACTTCGGGCGAGCCGAAGCGGTCGATCATCCAGCTCGCCATGTTGTGGATCGAGACGTAGGCGCTGGTCGCCGGGCAGCCGTAGGCCATCGCCTCCATGATCAGCGCGGCTTCCAACCGGCCGAGCGCGATGCCGCCCGACTCCTCGCTGACGTAGATCGCCCCGAAGCCGAGCTCGCCGGCGGCCTGCACCACTTCGCGCGGGAAGTGGTGCTCCTCGTCCCACCGTGCGGCGAACGGGGTGATCCGGTCGGCGGTGAACTTGCGCGCCATGTCCTGGATGGCGAGCTGGTCGTCGGTGAGCTGGAACTGGCCGGTCATCGCCCCGCCGTTAGCCGAACCGGCCGCATGTTCAACCCGCGCACCTGGCGTAAACGAACGGACCGCCCGGTTCGTCGCCGCCGCGCTCGGTGCGGGTCAGCCTGCCGTCCGCCACGCGAAGCTCGACGTCGCGGGTCCACTCCATCCCCTCGCCGCTGAACGCGAACGCCCCGCGGATCATGCTCTCGCCGCGCGCGGTGGTGCGAGCGAGCGTGCCGACCGATTCGTAGAAGGTCAGCGTCGTCGGGCCGATCGTGAGGAGGCCCTTGGCGTCGCCGCGCGTGCTGGTGCAGTCGGCCGGAACCATCCCCCAGCGCCCCTGCAAAGCGGCCGGGATGTCCGCGGCAGCCGCGCTTGCGAGGGGGCGCGAGGCCGCTTCGGGCGCGGAAGGGGTGGCGGCCGGGGCGACGGTGCCTTCGGTGTCGACGGTGGCGGTTTCCTCTCCCCGGTCGGCCGCAGGCTGGCAGGCGGCGAGTGCGAGCGGGCTGATTGCGAGCGCGAGAAACCGCATGGACCATCCTTCCTGTGAAACGCCTGCCTTGGACAACGATCGGGCGGCGCCCGCGCTCCCGGCGCGATGCCCGATTGA
Organism: Tsuneonella sp.; assembly: GCA_043427735.1. GTDB lineage: Bacteria > Pseudomonadota > Alphaproteobacteria > Sphingomonadales > Sphingomonadaceae > Tsuneonella. Next base: position 2,441 of record JBHWTG010000179.1, read on the forward strand.
CCGGCGCCGCGCTCGGCCGCTATTGGCGCACCGCACAGGGGTTCCCGCAAGGTAGTACCTTGCGGGATCCCCCGGGCGGGTATGATGTAATGGTAGCCTGTCAGCTTCCCATGCTGAACGCGCGGGTTCGATTCCCGCTACCCGCTCCAGCCACTCCGACGACGGGGGCTTCGAATTGGACGACCCGTCGCTGCTGGGCCGTTTCGGCGGCAAGCCGCCGCCTGCCGCGGCCTGGTTCAGCCAGGCGATCGCGCACGAGCCGGAGCGCTCGACCTTTGCGGTCGCTGGCGCGGCGATCGAGCTGCTCACCTGGGGCGAGGTCGGCCGGCCCGGGCTGCTGTTCCTGCACGGCAACGCCGCACACGCCGACTGGTGGAGCTTCATCGCCCCGCTGTTCGCCGCCGACCATCGCTGCGCGGCGATCTCGTGGTCGGGCATGGGCCGCTCGGATTGGCGGGCACGCTATTCGATCCCGCTGTTCGTCGAGGAAGCGCTGGCGGCGATCGAGGTGGCGGGGCTGGCCGCATCGGGCCGCCCGCCGGCGATCGTCGCGCATTCGTTCGGCGGCTTTCCGACGCTGCGCATCGGCGCGCTGCATCCCGAGGCGATCGCGGGCGCGATCCTCCTCGATTCGGCGCCGCCCAAGCCCGGCGGCGGGCCGCCGCCCCGGCTCGCCCAGGGCCGCGCGGCGCACAACCGCTATCGCACGCTCGAGCTGGCGCTGCGCCGCTTCCGGCTGATGCCCGAGCAGGATGCGGCCTGTCCCGAAGTGGTCGACTGGATGGCGCGCAACGCGCTGCACGAGGTGCCCGAGACCGAGGACGATCCGGGCGGATGGACCTGGCGCTTCGACCCGCAATTCTGGGCGCATTTCGATCGCGGCACGCTCGACGTGCGCCCGAGCGCGCCGATGGGAGTGATCTACGGGGCGGATTCGCTGCTGTTCCCCGAAGGCCGGCTCGACGAGCTGCTCGCGCTGCTCGAGGACTGCCGTTTCGTGACCGCGATCCCCGACGCCGGCCACCATGTGATGGTCGACAGGCCGCTCGAAATGGTCGCCGCGATCCGCGACGGACTGCCCAGGCTGCTGCAGTAAGCGCTACCTGGGCGCTACCTGGGCGGCATGCGGATGCCGCCGTCGAGCCGGAACTGGTGCGCGTTCAGGTACCCGTTGCGGGCGATTTCGAGCACCAGCGACGCGAACTCCTCGGGCTCGCCGAGCCGCTTGGGAAAGGGCACGCTGGCGTTGAGCTGCTGCCACATCGCGGGGTTGCGCTCCTTCATCCCGAGCATCAGCGGGGTGGCGAAGATGCCTGGCATGATCGAGTTCACCCGGATGCCGAGATCCATCAGGTCGCGCGCCATCGGCAGCACCAGCCCGTTCACGCCGGCCTTGCAGCTGCCGTAGATCACCTGGCCGATCTGTCCGTCCTGCGCCGCGACGCTGGCGGTGAGGACGATGCAGCCGCGCTCGCCGTCGTCGTTGAGCGGCTCGGCATTCGCCATCCCGAGCGCGGAGATCGAGGCCACCCGGTAGCTCGAGACGAGCACCCCTTCGGCGCCGAACGCATAGTCTTCGGTCGGCAGCCGGCGGTAGCCACCCGCCGCCTTGTCCCAGCCGACGGTCTTGCCGCGCCGGCTCGTCATCGCGCAGTGGACCGTCACGCGCTCCTGCCCGTGCGCGGCGCGCGCGCTGGCGAAGCCCGCCTCGACCGATTCTTCCGAGGTGATGTCGACGTGGCAGCACAACCCGCCGATCGCCGCCGCGTGCGCCTCGCCCGCTTCGGCGTTCACGTCGAAGATCGCGACCTTGAAGCCCGCTTCGCTCAATGCCTGCGCGCTCGCCTTGCCGAGCCCCGACGCGCCGCCGGTCACCACCGCCGCCAGGCCCGCTTCGAACTTCATCCGCGCCTCTCCCCCGGGACTTGCCCCAACAAATCGGCTGTCATCGCAGCGTCACCGCGCTATCGCAGAGGAAGGGCTGAAACGCCAACAGGGGATCGCCGACGATGACCATGCCAATGCACCGCCGCAGCTTTCTCGGCGCGACCGCCGGCGCCTTCGCCGCGCTGGCCGCGAGCGGCTGCACCACGATGCGGGGGCGCGGGGGGCGGATCGGCTACGGCGCGCTGGTGCCCGATCCGCAAGGGCTGGTCGATCTGCCGCAGGGCTTCTCGTACCGGGTGATCTCGCAGCTCGGCGAGACGATGAGCGACGGTTTCACCGTGCCCGACGCGGCCGACGGAATGGGCTGCTTCGAGCTGCCCGGCGGCAAGCTTGCGCTGGTGCGCAATCACGAGCTCCTGCCCGGCCGCGGCGATGCCGGCGGGGTCATGGGCCGCGCCTACGACTACCTGGCGCGCAGCCTCGTGCCGCTGCCGGGCGGGACCACCACCCTGGTGCTCGACGCGAAAAGCCTCGCGGTCGAGCGGCAGTACCGCTCGCTGGCGGGGACGATCCGCAACTGCGCGGGCGGGATCACCCCGTGGGGCAGCTGGCTGACCTGCGAGGAGAACACCTCGCTCGCCGACGGGCGGATCGGCAAGGACCATGGCTGGGTGTTCGAAGTGCCGGCCGACGCGCCGGGCCTGATCGACCCGGTGCCGTTGAAGGCGATGGGGCGCTTCAATCACGAGGCCGCCTGCGTCGATCCGCGCACCGGCATCGTGTACCTGACCGAGGATCGCGACGATTCGCTGCTCTACCGCTTCATCCCCAGCCGTCGGGGCCGGTTGGCGGAGGGCGGGAGGCTGCAGGCGCTGGTGCTGGCGGACGGGGTCCAGGACACCCGCAACTGGGGCGGTGTCGCATTCGCCCCGCACAGCTGGCACCCGGTGCGCTGGATCGACATGGCCGAGGTCGAGGCGCCCAGGGACGATCTGCGGATGCGCGGGGCGGCGGCCGGCGCGGCGCAGTTCGCGCGCGGCGAGGGGATCTGGATGGGCGAGGGCGAGATGTACTTCGCCTGCACCAGCGGCGGCACCGCCAAGCTCGGCCAGATCTTCCGCCTCGACGTCTCGGGCGCGAGCGACAAGCTGCAGCTGTTCTTCGAATCGACCAGCCCCGATCAGTTCAACTACGGCGACAACCTGACGATCGCGCCGTGGGGCGACCTGATCGTGTGCGAGGACCAGTACACCGACGTGGTCGACAACCACTTGCGCGGGATCGCCCCTTCGGGTGTCGCCTATCCGCTGGCGCGTTCGCGCGTGCAGACCGAATGGGCGGGGGCCTGCTTCTCCCCCGACGGGCGGACGCTGTTCGTCAACCTGTTCCACCCGACCAAGACGCTGGCGATCACCGGCCCGTGGGTGTGACCCCGGGATAGCCAGCGTGGCGGCGTTCCTGCTCGCGCTGGTGGCGGTGTTCGCGGTCTCGCTCGGGGGGCGCGACCAGCTCCTCGTGGCGCGGCTGGCCGAGCGGCTGGGCGGGGGCGGGGCGCTGCTGGCGGTGGGCGCGCTCGCCTCCGCCGCTTCCGCGCTGACGATGGCCACCGCGGGCCTGGCGATGGCGCTGGTGCTGCCCGGCGACAA